>NZ_JBHWWX010000004.1:0-182494 GCF_042730335.1 Rhodococcus sp. NPDC060084 | reverse complement strand
AGGGCGGAGACACTCCGCCGGGCCGGCCGTTTTTCTGCCCCTACGCTGCCGCGGCAGGGGGTGGAGAACATGAGAATGCACGATCTGATCCGGTGGGACCCGGACGCGCTGAGCGACTTCGAGGAAGCCCTGGGGCGATGTGCTGCCGATGTGGAGCACGTGCGCGAGGCGGTGACTATGCGGGCGCGGTGTGAAGGCCGCTGGGGCGGTGACGCGCACGACGCTGCCGGTCGGCAGGTCGCCCTGTGCGCCGAGACGCTTGCGGCCCGGTCGGATTCGCTTCTCCGGGTGCGGGACTGCGCGCTCCTGGTCGCGCCGAGGCTGCGGACGCTCCGCGCCGGACTCGAGGCGATACGGTCCGACGCCGCCGCGAACGGTGTCGAGGTCGCCGACGACGGCACCGTGCATCCGGCGCCGGGCGCGTCGCCGGCCACCGCCGCCCGTGCCGGAATCCAGGCTCGGGTCGCCGCGCTGCTCGCGCACGCCGCCGAACTCGACCGCGAGGCGGCGCAGATGCTCTCGCGCGAACTCGACGAGCCCGGCCGCGCCGAGAACACGTCCTTGCGATTCGGTGGCACCCGCACGGAGGTGCCCGACCTGCCGAGTCCTCCCGCGCCGGGTACCCCACCCGACGTGGTCGCGCGCTGGTGGGCCGGGCTGGACGAGCGCGACCGCACCGCCCTGTTCTCCGGGCACCCCGCGCTGATCGGAGCGCTGGACGGAATTCCGGCCGGCGCGCGCGACGCCGCCAACCGCGCGCTCCTCGGCATCGAACGCCGGCGACTCGAAGGAGTCGCGGCGCAGTTGCAGGCCGAACTCGGCGGCACCGTGTTCGGCGGCCTGTTCATCGACGCGGACGCCGGACTCGAGCAGACGGCCAAGAAACTCGCGGCGATCGACGCGCTCGACGAGGTGCTGGCACGAGGGGACCGGCATCTCCTGGCCCTCGATCTGACGGGCCGGGAGGCGATGGCCGCGGTCGCGGTCGGGAATGTCGACGACGCCGACCGGGTGGCTGTATTCGTGCCGGGTGCGGGCTCCACGCTCCAGGGCAGTCTCGGCGGGTACGACACGCAGGTCTCGGCGTTACGCGACCAAGCACATCAGCACCTCGGTGACGCCGCGGAGAACGGCGGCAGGGTCGCCGCAGTCACGTGGCTGAACTATCAGGCGCCGCAATGGGGTTGGGGGCTGGCGTACACCGAGCGCAGCCCCGTCTCCGATCTCGCGGCACAGATCGCGGCACCACGCCTGTCGGGTTTCCTGGACGGTCTCGGGGCATCGAGGGCCGACGCCCCCGACATCACCGTGGTGGGGCATTCCTACGGCGCCGTCGTCGCGGGTCTCGCGCTCCAGCAGGGTGCCGACGCCGACGCCGCCGTGTTCCTGGGGGCACCGGGGATCGGCACGGACGACGTGCGCGATCTCGGATTGTCCGAGGGCGCAGCCTATCTGGTGGAGGCCAGGTGGGATGCGTTTGCCGACGTGGGCACTTTCGGCGGCGACCCGAGCTTCCTCGACGGGCTGACGCATCTGCCCTCGGGTGCGGGCGCGTCGGCCACCGGAGAACCACTCACGGCGATCACCGGGCACAGTTCCTATCTCCAGCCCGGTTCGACGAGTTCCTACCAGGTCGCCGCGGTCGTCTCCGGTGCTGCGGGACGAGGTGCGGCATGAGGCGCGCGGTGATCCGCGCCGCGGTACTGCTCGCTGTTCTCGTTGCCCTACCGGCCTGCGGTCCACGTCCGGTCCCCGTCGCGAAGCCGGAACCGGTGGCATCGACGAGCCGAGGTGCCGTCGCGTTCTACACCGGCGCGCAGCGCTCCGTCCTCACCGCGCTGTCCGCAGAATTTCCGGACCTGCACTTCACGCCGCGGTTCGCGCGAACGTCGACCGCGTGCACGCTGCCCGACGGCGCCGTCGGCGTCCTCGTGCACCTGCCCATCTACGGATCGGAGGTGCCGGTGCCCGCCGACGCGCTGAGCCGGGCCGCTGCCGTCGTCGAGAAGGTCGCGGCACGTTCGGGATTCCACGAACCGCTCGTCATGCCGCCGGATGTGGGATTCGCGTTTCGGATGTTCGCCGCGGACGGTTCGTACATCACGTTCGGGAGCTACGTCGCGTCGACGGTCGCCCTCACCACCGGCTGCTACCGGCAGTGACCCCGGTGGCGAGTTGTCCCCGATTGTCTCCGGGCCGTCGGCTACGCTCGTGCTTTCCGTGCTGAAACCTGCGAGTCGGCGAGGGGACAGGATATGCGTCCGATGCTCGGCATTGCCGTGGACGACGGTGAGGTGTGCGCGGTACTCGTCGACGCCGACGTGCCTTCGCTCGGACCGTTCGACTCTCAGCGGCTGGTTCCGGAACGCGGTGCGGCCGCTGCAGACACCGCGGCGCGAGCCGTCGTCGCAATGACGGAGCGAGCCGCGACGGCCTCCTTGGCGATCCAGGCGATCGGGCTGACGGTGACGCCCGGCGGCGCCGACGAGACCCAGGACATCGCCGCCGCGATCGGGGCTGTCACCGACAGCGCCGTCCAGGTCGTCGACCTCGACGACGCGCGGCTGGCGTACCTCGCCGGTGCTCCGGAACTCTCGTCGACCCCGGTGCTCGCAGTCCACACCCGCACCGGAGGCGTCGAATCCGCCTCGATCGTCGACACGGGGTCGCGTGCCGTGCTCGCGTCGGTCTCTCCGTCCGGCGATGTGTTCGGCGGGTACTCCGAATCGCTGCCGGAGGCGATGGACGAAGCGATCGCCCGCGCGGGACGGACGCCGCAAGCCCTGGTGTTCCTCGACCTGCAGCCCGGCGACGCCGGACCGGCGAGGGAACTGGCAACGATCCTGGGCGTCCCGTTCGTCACTCCGCACGGCGTGCCCTGGCATCGCGCGACCGGTGCATCGCTCGTCGCGGCGAAACGGACCGAACCGGTGGCCGCCGCCGCGCCTGCACCCGGCCGGGGCAGGGGAGCGGCCCTGCTCGCCGCTCTCGTCGCACTGGTCGCGATTCTCGGTGGCGGCCTCGCCGTGGCCGTGGGCGGGATCGCGCAGACGAACGGTTCCACGCCGGACGATCCGGGCACCTCGATGTCACCCTCTGCACCCGCGCAGGAACCTGCACCCGCGCAGGAACCGGCGTCGGTGGCGGTGCCGGTACCGGAAACGCCTGTCGCGGTGACACCGGACCCGTGCGAAGCAGCGCGGCCGGTGTCGTGGCCCGCCCGCGCGTCCGACCCCGACCTGCCCGGCCCCTCCGGAGCGGGAGCGGATCGCGGCCCCGGTACCACCGGCCCCGGCGCCGTCGGTCCCGACGGGGCCGTACCCGCAGAGCCGGATCCGTGCGCACCGGAGCGCCCCGTCGTGCCCTGACGCCGAACGCCGTGTCAGAGGCGCAGTCCCGCGCCCGCCCGGATCATCGCGCCGGTGTCCGACGCGACCACGACATCGGTGAAGCGGGTGCGATAGTCGCCGAGATCGTCGCCGACCGAGCCCACGACCGCGACCACGGGCACGCCGTCACAGCGCGCGAGAATCGCCGAGACGATCTTGCCCGCGCGCGACTGCCCGTCGAGCCTGCCCTCGCCCACGACCACCAGGTCCGCATCGCGCACGGCAGCGTCGAAACCCACGGAGTCGAGCACGAAGTCGGCACCGGAGCGCAGTTCCGCCCCGAACCGTGCCCACATGCCACCGGAAAACCCACCCGCGGCACCGGTTCCGGCGACCTCTCGCGGGTCGCGGGGGAGCGACAGGGCAGTGTCCTCGAGGCGGCGGGTCAGGGCCTCGACTGTCGCGGGATCGGCGCCCTTCTGCGGTCCGAACACCCGCGCCGCATCGGTGTACCGGGTCGTGACGTCCGTCAGGACCGTCACTCGTGCGCCACCGAGGCCGGCGGCGTCGTCGATCGCGGCGATGGCGCCGAGCCCGCCGTCGGTGGTCGCAGATCCGCCTGCCGCCACGACGATATGGCGGGCACCGCGCTGCGCCGCTGTGGCCATGAGCATTCCGGTGCCGTAGGTGTCCGCCGTGACCGCGTCGCGCGGGCCGTCGTGTGGCGTGGTGATGCCGCTCGCCGCGGCGAGTTCGACGACGGCGGTGCCGTCCGGGCCGATGCCGAACACAGCCCGGCACGGCACCCGCCACGGATTCACCGCGTCGGCCTCGACGCGCTCGAGGCCGAGGGGGCCGAGCAGGGCGTCGAGGGTGCCTTCACCACCGTCGGCGACGGGCATGCGCACCGCACGGTGTCCTGCGGACTCGGCGCCGGTGGCCACGGCCTCGGCAACGTCGGCCGCGCCGTATGTGCCCTTGAAACTGTCGGGTGCGATCAGAATCCGCACGGCACCCGCCGATCGGTCGCCGGACGGTGCGCCGTCACCGCAGTACCCACTCGAAGGCCTGCGCGTCGGAGCGCGCGCCCTGACGCGCCCGGGAGCGATTCGGTTCGCCCAATTCGGTGACGAGGTCCTCGCCGAGGTGCACGAGCGCGCCGAGACCGGCCGGTGTCAGCCACGACGGACGTGTCGCGAACAGCAGGTCTTCGCTCGCGGTGTTGCCGCTTGCTCCCGGCGCGAACGGGCAACCGCCGAGTCCAGCGAGCGCGCCGTCGACCACGCTCGCCCCGGCCGCCACCGCTGCGAGACTGTTCGCGACACCGAGGCCCCAGGTGTCGTGGCCGTGGTAGACGATGCGCCGCTGCGGTGATTCCGTGCGCACCCGGGTCACCAGTGCCGATACCTGACCGGGTACCGCCTGACCCAGGGTGTCGGCGAGGACGATGTCCGCCGCGCCGTCGGTACGCGGGTCGTTCGCGATCTCCAGCACCCGGTCGGGGTCGACCGGACCGTCGAACGGGCAGGTGAACGCCGTGGCGAGACACAGTTGGATGCTGCCCCCCACGGCGTGTGCTTGGTCCACGGCAGCCGGCATCGCCTCGAGGCTCGCGTCGGTGTCGCGGCCGATGTTGGCTCGGTTGTGAGCGTCCGACACCGAGAAGCAGTATTGGAAGCGGCGTACGCCTGCCGCGATCGCCTTCTCCACGTGCCGTGGGGTCGCGACCCACACCCAGCACCGATCGAGTTCTTCCGGGGTGAGTGCCGACACCAGTTCGAGGGTGTTGGCCATCGGAGGAACGAGATCGGGGCGGGCGAGCGACCCGATCTCCAGTTCCGGTACCCCTGCGGCGAACAGGGCCCGCACCACCTCGACCTTGCGTTCGGTGGACAGCATCTTCCCGGTGAGCTGCAGGCCGTCACGCAGCGTCACGTCCCGCAGGATCGCCACGTCCGCCTGAGGATCGTTGCCGGTCTTCGGATCGGTCAACCTCGTGCCTCCACCCTCTCGCGCATCGTTCTCGTCGGACCCAGTATGGTCGCGCGGCAAGACGAGCACGATTCGTGGACACACCGCGTGCCCGGCGAAGGATCTGTGACAAGTGACACTATCCTTCGGATCGGATGGAGACTTGCCGGAAGGTACGGGGAAATGAGTGTGTTCGTAGGGAAAGCGCTGCTCTGGTTCGCGCTGCTCATCGGTCTGGTGGGAGCCGGCATCGCCGTGTACGCCCTCCATGTCCACGGCGCGGTGGGCTCGCTCATCGTGGCCTCGGTTGCGGGGCTGGTGTTGCTGCGTTTGCGGTCGGAAGCTCAGAGCGACACCGAACGTGATGCCGCCGCGACGTGATGCGAGCTCGTCCCGCTGAGCGTGCACGCGTCGGCGGAAGGCCCGCCGACAGGCCGAAATGTATGCTTGGCGGCCGGGTGTCCTGATCAGGGCGTCGGTCGCGGAAACGGTGTCCGCGGCCGTCCCCTCGGTCGTGGAAGAGGAGCAACAGGTCGTGTCGCTGTGGTCGCGGGCATTGTCGGTCGAGGAACTCGAGGACCGGCCGTGGAGTGAGCTGATGCCGTGGCTCGATCGGTACGGGTCGGCGCGTACTGTCGCGCTCTCGGCGCTCGCCCCTACCGCCCGGTGGTGGGAGGTCCAGTCGCCGGCCGACACCGCGCACGAGGCGGGCATCCCCGAGATGTGCGCGGAGCTGGCCCGGATCTACGTCACCGATCACCCGGACCTGCGCTTCGCGGATGCGTTGCGTCGCGAGGTGGAGGTGCCGGTTTCCGCGCTCGACCTCGATGCCGCCGCGGCAACGGTGATCGCGCGTCTTCCGCACGCGCCCACCACCGCCGAGTTGTTCAGTCGCAGTCCGGCGGACCTGTTCGTGGTGCGTGGTTCCGACCGCGAAACCGTCGACGAGATCGTGTGTGCGGTCCTCGTCGCGACGGTGCTGCGCGATTCGGACTCCGCTGCTTCCGCGCCCGGGACCGCCGAGATGTCTGCGGGTTCGAGGACAGATGTACCGGCGCTCGACCTGCTCCTCGAGGACCTCGCGCAGCTGGCACGCTGGCGCATGCTCAGCGGCGACCACGAGAGTCCCTTGCTGCGTGTGGAACTCGACGAGGGAGCGCCCGAGGAGGTCCGGACCGTGGCAGCGCGTATCCGTGCGCTGACCGCTCTCGATCTCCCGGTCGCCCCGCCGGGCGACCCCATTGCCGAGCTCGGCGACTACATCGAGGCGCTGCCCGAACCGGAACGCCAGGCGCTTCGACGACGGGTCCGGGACGGCGTCGACGACCCGGCGGCGCCGTCGACGTTCCCGTTCGGCACGGCGGTCGGCGATCTGCTCGCGGCGTTGCGCGTGCGGGTGCGGCCCGTCGCCTCGTTCGACCGGATCCTGCGCGACTTTCCGGTCCTCACCCGGCCGGTGCCGGCGCTCGACGCCCCGTTGTGGAAGGTATTGCACCGCCTCGACGACCGATTCGAGGCGGCCGACGGCTGGGTGGCGGTTCCCGATCTGCCCGACGCGGAGAAACAGACCCGGGCACTGCTCGCGGAATTCGAATCCGGCAACGGGGTCGTCGAACCCGCCGCCGTGCAGGCGACCTGGACGCTGCCGCCGGACGAGTTCGCCGCGTGGACGGAGTACTGCGGGACCGCGATGTTCGAGGGCAGGCTCCTCGCGCCGCGCGACGACCTCCCCGGCCGCGCCGCTCAGGTGCTCGAAGTGCTGGGTGATCCGCACACCGCCGACGAACTCGTCGCCCGCATGGGCGTGAACGCCGACGTGCACACTCTTTTCGCGGAACTGTCCGACGACGAGCGTTTTGCGGTCACCGACGATCGGTGGTCGCTCGTGGAGTGGGACACCGATGTGGTGACCGCGATCCGCAACCGCATCGCGCGTCTCGTCGACGATCGACACGGCAGCGCTCCGGCCGACGTCGTCGAGACCGCGCTGGTGGAGCGGTTCGGGATCTCCGGCGATTCGGCCCGTACCTTCGCTGCCGGGGGCGAATTCGAGGCGGTCGACGGTCGCGTGCGACGCCGGCCGCGTGCCCACGTGCCGGTGTCGAAACCCGAGCGGACCCGCCGGCTCTACCGGCTCGACGACGGCTGGCGCCTGCGCATTCCGGTCACGCGCGATCACGTGCGCGGTGCCGAGTGTGCTGTGCCGTCGGCGGTTGCCGCGATCGTCGGGTGCGATCCGGGGAGCGAGATCGTTGTGCCTTCGCGCCTGGGAGGACAGACGCTGCGCTGGGCCGGGCCCGCACCGCTACTCGGGTCGATCCGCAGATTCCTCGAGGACCTCGGGGTGGATGCGGACGGGGAACTCTTCCTCGATTTCCGCGCCGACGGCCATTTCGACGTGCTGCCGCTGCGCACGGTCGCCGACAACGCCGAACCGTTGCGCAAGGCGCTCGCGCTGGTCGGGCACACGACTCCTGAGGTAGTCCCCGAGGACCGAATGGCCGAGGCGTTCGCGACGGCCCTGGGCCTGGGTGCGGAAACCCGGCCTCGTCGAATTCTGTCCGCCTACCGGGCCCGACGGGAGACCGACGTGGTCGCCCTCCTCGAAGAAGCGTGGATACGCGTGCGGAGCTGAGCACGCTCACCGGACGATCGGTCGCGGCTACTGCGCCGACGTGCCGCCGACTGTGATCGCCTGGAACTGTTCGTGCAGGGCTTCTGTGAGTTCGCGAACCTCGGGAACGAGGTCGGGATCGACGATGATCGTCACTGTCAGGGTGCCGGCATACGACAGTGCCACGAAGGCGACGCCCACGTTTCCCGTATTGACGATCAGCGGCACAATCGCGGTGACCCTGGCTCCGGCGACCCTCAGCGGTGACGACGGGCCCGGCAGGTTGGACAGAAACGAATTGACCAGGTGCTGCCGATCCACGAACCAACGGAAGATCCGGATGGCTGCCAGGCCGCGGAACAGCGGGCCGAGCAGGGTCGCCGACCGCCCTCGCACGCTCGATTTCTGTGCACGGGTGCTGCGGGAAACGGAAACCAACCGCTGCGCCGGAGTTCCGGCCAGTGGTACCCGGACAGGCATGACGCCGACCTGATTGCCCAACTCCCCGTCCGTGTTCGCACCGCGAGCAGAGACCGGAACCGAGATCACCAACTCGGACGGGGACTCGCCACGCGTGCGCAGGATATCGGCAAGCGCACCGGAGGTGGCGACCAGCAGCACATCGTTGACAGTCGCGCCCCATCGCCGCCCCTCCACACGGGTCGCGTCCAGATCCACCTCGACCGTCCCGACCGCACGTCGAACACCCGTGGGCGCATTGAACGAACATCGGGGGGCACGTCCACCGGTGCCCCGTCCGAGTTCCGCCCACGCTGCAGGAAGACCCGCGACGGACTGTGGAACTCGGCGCAGGCTGCGAAGCCGTTCGATCACGTTGTCGGCGAGCAATTCTCTCGTCCTCGGCTTCGGACAGGCCCGGTGCCGGTCGGGCGGAATCGAGCGGCCCAGCTCGTCCGAGACGTCTGCTCCGTCGACCAGATGCGCCAGCACGGCCAGTCCTCCGATCCCGTCGGCCAGCACGTGATGCATCACCATCACCAGTGCTGTGTTCCCGTGCGGATCCGCGATGTCGGTGACGAGAATCGCGCGCCACAGCGGCCGCGACCGCGGCAGCGGCCGGGTAAGTGCGTCCACCGCGAGTGCCCTGGCGGCATCCCGGCTGCCGGGAACCGGGCATCGCACCTGCGACAGGTGAGCATCGACGTCGAAGTGCTCGTCGTCCAGCCAGTAGGGTCGGCCGAGCCCGAGCGCAGGTTCGGACAGGCACTGCCGCAGTCGCCGAATCCCGGTCAGTCGTTCGGTGAGCGCGGCCTGCAGCGCCACCGGGTCCGGCTCGACGCCACCGGCGAGGAAGATCACGGCACCGACGTGGAGGGGCACCGGCCCGACATCCGAGACGAGTTCGGTCAGGTCGCCGGGACCGATGCGCTCTATCCGACTCGGGTCCGCCACCCCTCCAGGATCGCAGGTATCGCTCTCTGCCACGGGTGCGCCGGACCGGGCGAGCCGGACTCGGCCCGGACACAGAAACCAGGGGTCCGGTAAAGGTGACTCTGCGCCGCCGCCGGCTGCCGCCCACGATCGAGGGCACCTGATGCGTTCGGTTCTCGTCCGTAGCACGATGGAGCAATGACCGACGCGAGCACCGAACCCACCGCCACCGATTCCGTCGTGGACGCGCTGCGCGGGGCCGTGGCGTCCGTGGAAGCGGCCATCGTCCGTCTCGAGGGCGAAGATGCGGCTCCGGACACCGTGGAAAGCGTGCTCGCATCCGTAGGGGCGCCCGCGCTGGGCGATGTCGTCACGCGCCACAACGCCCTGACCAGGGCTGCCGCGATAGTCGACCACCGCGGCACGCTGCCCGACGCAGACTGGACGCCGCTGGCCGAGCTCGGGTCGCGGCTCGACGAGACCGTCGCGCGCGTGCAGGCTCACGCGTCGGCCCTGCTCGACGGAGCCGACGCGGACAGGCCGGTGCAGGAGCACCTGGAATACCTGCACACGATCGCGGTCCAGGAACGACTGGGCGAGACACTCCAGTTGCTCGTGCTGGTCGAGGACTGTCTGTTTCTGTGGCATCGCGTTCGCATCGCCCGGGAGGGTTCCGATCCGGAGGTCGTCGCGGCTGCCCGGTCCGCGCTCGCCCGGCACTTCGAGGGGGACGCCGACCTGTTGCGACGGGCGCGCAGGACCCTCGCGCGGTTCGCGGAGGGATCGCCGCTCGAGGTGGTTCGCCGGCTGTCCTCGAGCCGCACCACGCGCGCATTGTCGACGCTGCGGCGTGATCTCGAGGACTACCGCGCGGCCTTTCGGGCCGATGACGCCGGCTGGCTCGCGGACGAAGATCCGGATGTCGCCGAGGCGCTCGACTCCATCGACAGTCCCCTCAAGGCGGTCGGCGGAGCGCTCGGCGACGTCCTCGAGCGCGGTCGTGCCCGGGTGACGGAAACGTTGAGCCGCGACGACGGGGACAGGGCAGACGGGGACAGAGCAGACGAGGCCAGGGGATCTGCCGCGGATCCCGACCGGGCGTAACGCCCTCTAGCCCACGGATACCTCGAGCTGCTAGGTTCGCTTTTATATCCCTAGATGCTCTAGGTATGGAGGGTTCGTGTTCATCGACAAGGATCTGGTCGCAGCCTCGGCGACGCCCCTGGTACTCGGCATACTCGCCGAGGGCGAGTCCTACGGATACGCAATCCTCAAGCGGGTCAACGAGCTGTCCGGCGGTCGCATCCAATGGACCGACGGAATGCTCTACCCCCTGCTACATCGCCTCGAGCGCGCGGGCTATGTGGTTGCGACCTGGCATATCGCCGAGAACGGCCGCCGGCGCAAGCACTACACACTCACCGACGCCGGCACCGAGATGCTCGTCGAACGCGCGGCGCAATGGTCGGTCGTCGCCGCGGCCCTCGAGAAGGTGTGGCAGTCCGCGCTGCCCCCGGCGGCAGAAGGGTTGACGTGATGGACGCCGACGCGCAACTCGAATCCCAGATCGCCCGCTGGCGCGGCTACGTCTCCGGTCACCGGGTGATTTCCCCGCTCGACGTCGACGAGATGGAAGGCCACCTGCGGGATCAGGTCGAGGATCTCTCGGCTGCCGGGCTGACGTCGAGCGAAGCATTCCTGGTCGCGGTGGGACGCATGGGCAGCGTGGACGAGATTTCTCGCGAGTTCGCCCGCGAACATTCCGACCGCCTGTGGAAGCAACTCGTGCTCGTTCCGGCAGGCACCGAGTCCGCCTCCGGCCGGCATCCGCGTGAGCTGGGCGTGGTGATCGCGCTCGCGGCCTGCGCGGGGGTGGCCGTCAAAGCCGGACTGGAGTGGCTCCCGGAGCAGGCACTGGTACGCAATGCGTCGCTGTTCGTGTTGCCGTTCCTCGTCGCATACTTCGCCTGGAAGCGCGATATGCCGGTGCGCGCCGCGGTGGCCCTGGCGATTCCGTTCCTGCTCACGGCGTCGGCGCTGAACCTTTTCCCGTTCGTCGCCGCCGGCTCCACCGAAATCATCGCGGCGATCCACGCCCCCATTCTGTTGTGGCTCGTCGTGGGAGTCGCGTACGTGGGAGGCGAGTGGCGATCCCAACGGCGGCGGATGGACTTCGTGAGGTTCACCGGGGAGTGGGTCGTCTATCTGACCTTGCTCGCGCTCGGCGGCGCGGTCCTCGTCGGACTCACCCTCGGGGCCTTCGGTGCCTTGGGCGTCGACGTCGAGTGGTTCCTCGAACAATGGGTCGTGCCCTTCGCGCCCCCCGGAGCGATGATCGCGGCGGCCTGGCTCGTCGAGGCCAAACAGGAGGTGATCGAGAACATCGCTCCCGTCCTCACCCGGGTGTTCACGCCGCTCACCGTCGCGATGCTGCTCGCGCTGTTCGTCGCGTCCGTGGCATCGCGCAGCATCCTGGGCGTCGATCGCGAACTGCTCATCCTCATGGATCTGATCCTGGTGCTGGTCCTCGGGCTGTTGCTGTATTCCATCTCCGCCCGCGACCCGCACGCGCCTCCGGACGTGTTCGACACTCTTCAGGTCGTTCTGGTCGCCGCAGCGCTGGCCGTCGACGCACTCATGCTCGCCGCGATGCTCACGCGGATCGCCGAGTTCGGATTCACCGCCAACAAGGTGACGGCGCTCGGGCTGAACCTGGTCCTGCTGGTCAACCTGGTCGGGGCCGGATGGTTCGGCGTCCGCTTCTTGCGCCGCCGTTGCGGTTTCGACGCCGTGGAACGCTGGCAGACGCGGTACCTGCCCGTCTACGGCGTGTGGGCCGCGGTTGCGGTCGTCGTCATCCCGCCGCTGTTCGGGTTCGGGTAACGACCGGGGTCTACCGATCCTCCGGCGTGACGAGGCCGGTACGGAAGGCGATCGCGACGAGGCCGGCGCGGTCGCGCGCACCCAGTTTGGTGAGGATGCGGGTCACATGCGTGCGGACCGTTGCGGGACTGATGAACAGCTTCGAGCCGATCCCCTCGTTCGACAGACCCAGGCCGACCTCGGCAAGGATCTCGCGTTCCCGGTTTGTGAGTCCGTCGAGTTGCCCGGTGTCGCGCGCGCCTGCCCCGCGTGCGGCGGCCTGCATCACGCGCCGGGTGACAGTCGGCGAGAGCATGGCGTCCCCGCCCGCCACGGTGCGGATCGCGTTGCGGAGATCTCCGGGTGCGGTGTCCTTCACGAGGAAGCCGACGGCACCCGCACGGATCGCGTCGAGCACGTTGTCGTCGGTGTCGAATGTCGTGAGTACCACCACGTGCACGTGGGAAAGCGCCGGATCGCCGATGATCCGGCGGGTCGCGGCGATCCCGTCGGTCCCGGGCATCCGAATATCCATCAGCACCACATCGGGACGCGTCTCGGTGACCACGCGCACGCCTGCGTCCCCGCCGTCCGCCTCGCCCGCCACCACGATGTCGTCCGTGCGCTCGAGCAGTGCGCGCAGCCCTTCACGCACAAGAGCCTGATCGTCGACGAGCACGACCCGGATCATGACGGACCTCCTGCGGGAATGCGGGCATCGACGACGAATCCTCCGCCGTCCGGAGTGCCGGTGTCGACGGTCCCGCCCAGCAGTGCCACGCGTTCGCGCATGCCGGTCAGGCCCCAGCCGGTGGTGCGGCCGCCCCGCGACCCGCGGCCGTTGTCACTCACACAGACTCGCAGTACATCGTTGCGGTGGTCCAGGGTGACAACGACTCTCGTCGCATCGGAATGACGGAGGACGTTGCTCAGAGCCTCCTGGATCACCCGGTACGCGGTCGCGTCCACCACGGCGGGCAGTGTTGCCGGGGTGCCCCGGGATTCGATGTGCACCGCTACGCCTGCGTCGGAGACGGTGTCGACGAGTCGAGGGATCTCGGCGAGTCCGGGTGTAGGCGAGTGGTCCCCGCGTGCTGTGGTGCCGGCGGGGGAGCGGAGTGCCTCGACCGTGGCATGCAGTTCGGACACCGCGCGCGAACACGAGTCGCGAACGGCCACCAGCGATCGGCGTGCGAGGGCGGGATCGTCGTCGAGGGACTCGGCAGCCACGTCGGTGTGCAGCGAGATCACGGACACGGTGTGCGCGAGCAGGTCGTGGAGATCGCGTGCGATCTGCAGCCGTTCGCGTTCGACGCGACGGGCGGCCTCGCGTTCGCGCTCGAGGCGGGCCGCGTGTTCCCTGCGGACCAGTTCTCGGCCGAGTGCGCGTCTGGACCGCACGCTGTCGCCCAGTGCGATCACCGCCGCCATCAGACCCACCGACCCCGCCGATTCGAATCCGAGCAGGTAGGCAAGATCATCGCCCTGGAACATCCTGACCGCTGTCGAGAGGATCACCAGCGCGCCCGAAACGGCGATCGCCCATCGCAGGTGCCCGGACTCCGCGGCCGAGTACAGCGCCACCGCAAGCGGGAGGGCCAAGCCGATGGGCGGGAACCCCAGGGCGTAATACGCCACCAGGACGGCGGCCGTGACGAGCAGAACGGTGACCGGGCGCTGCCGGCGGAAGAAGACCGGTGCGGCGAACAACGCGCCGAACAGGAAGGCGAGCGCAGGTGGCCCCTGCTCGCCGCCCCCGAGATCGGCGGCGATCGCGATGCAGATGATCGCGAACAATCCCCCGGCGAGGAGCGCATCGGTCGTGCGGTCCTGCCGGAACATATTTCCGGCTGCTGGGCTGGTCTGCGCGGAGATGGTCGGTGCCTTTCCTCCGGTCGTGCGTGTGATCACCGTTCCGGGCGGCAGTGACGGAGTACCCGGCGATCCCGCCCGCACCTGTGGCGATCGGCGCTACGTCGGCGAGATTACCGGCGGCAGCCTGGGCCCGGAACCGAAATGCGCGTACGGCGAGGGGTCGTCACCTCGCCGTACGCCCGTGAGCGGAACTACCGGGCGTGTCACCCGACCCGAGCCTCGACCGGCACAGGCGTGGACGTGCGAGCCGTGAGCACCTTGAACAACGCGACGAAGGCCAGGACGGCAGTCACGCCGCTCATGGTCAGACGAACCCAGTGGCCTGTCTCGAACTCGACCGCGGTCTGTCGGAGAACCTCGACAGAATGCACGGCGGCCCCTTCGTCGAACATGATCGTGTTCCGTGGCCAGAAGTAGAAGGCCGAGAACGCGAACTCGCCGAAGACCAGCGAGATCAGGCTCGCCACCGCCCACGGCCGGACCTTCTTGTCGCGCCGGAGCAGGAACACGGACGCCACTGCGAGGGCTACCGTCAGCGCACCCAGAGGCGGGAAGAAGTCCGACGGACCGGCTTCCGACATGAACTCGACGGTCAGATCCAGAGACGCCGGGGGATCGTGGAAAACGTTGGGGTAGAGGATGACTGTTTCGGTGAGGATTGCACCGAACGCGATGAGCGTGACCCAGCTGTAGGCCACGATCACCGCGGTACGGGGCGAGAAAGTGTTGTGTGTCATGGTGACGACGCTAGTTTTCCGGCGTGTCACCGTCGTCCGTCCGGCGACGTAACCGCAGTACGACTTCCGACGTAGGCCGGATTACCGGAGTGCGTCCAGCGCCTCGCCGATCGGCGTGTCGCCGTTGTTGAATTCGATGGTGAGACCGGCGGTTTCGGGTCGCTCGAGTACCGCGGCGGCGACGGCTGCCACATCCGCACGCGACACTTCGCCCGGTTCGGTCGCGCCGTGACCCGCGATGTCGATGCGACCCGTGGGCGGATCCAGCGTGAGTTTGCTCGGCCCGAGGATCGTCCAGTCCAACTCGGCGGCCCGCAGATGCGTGTCGGCCGCCGCCTTCGCCTCGGCGTAGGCGTAGAAACTGTTGTCCTCCGGCACACCGTGATCCGGACGTGACCCGTAGTACGAGATCATCACATACCGCCGGACACCCGCCTGCTGCGCCGCCGTCATCGATGCGATCGCGGCGTCGCGATCCACGGCGTATGTGCGGAGCGCGCTGCCCCCGCCTGCGCCTGCGGACCACACGACCGCATCGTGACCCTGCAGCAACTCGTTGAACGCGAGCGCATCGAGTTGTTCGACGTCGGCAACCACCGGCGTGCCGCCGGCGGCGCGCACGTCGTCGGCGTGGCCGGGATTGCGGATGACCGCGCTGACCTCGTGGCCGGCGTCGGAGAGGAGACGTTCGAGGTGGAGCGCCACCTTGCCGTGTCCGCCGAAAACCGCGATACGTGCCATGTCGATGCTCCTAGCGTCGTGGGGAATTCTTCCGGTGAGCATGCCCGTATTCGTTCGTCTCTACGCGTGGGCGTCCTCGGCGCACGCGTTCGAGGGCCGTCGCGACGAGGTGTTCGGCAATGGCGAGGGACGACGTGGCGCCGGGTGACGGGGCGTTGCACAGGTGAACGAGGCGTCCCCGTCCGGCGATGACGAAATCGTCTTCGAGGCTGCCGTCGGCGTTCATCGCCTGCACCCGGACACCGCGCGGTCCGGCGTGCACGACACCGCTGTTGTGGCCGGTCCAAGAGCAGCACCGGCGACAATACCGTTCCGGTGTTACGTAAAAGTGTTACGGTGTGCGGTATGGCCTACAAGTACGAAGCCGTCGCAACCGATCTCCAGCACCGGATGACGTGGAACGAATGGGCAGTCGGCGACCAGCTCCCGGGGATCCACGAGCTCGCGGCTCACTACGCGGTGTCGCCGTCCGTGGTGAAGGACGCGCAGGAAGTGCTGCGGAAGGAGGGGTTCATCGAGACGCGGCAGGGGAGGGGCTCCTTCGTCGTCTCGATCCCGGAACCGGGGGACATGACGCTCGGCATCCGACGGCACCTCGAGGCGATCCGGGCGGATCTTGCCGAGGCCCGCGACGCGGTGGTGCGCGCGGAACGCCGACTCGCGGAGCTGAGCGAAACAGTCGTGTAGGACGCGTGACAGGCCTGTGGCCCGCAGATCTTCCGGATCTGCGGGCCACAGGCGTGATCGTCGCGCGGGGGTGTCCCGGCTCAGCGGTTACGGTCCGAGGAGTAACCCCACAGCCAGTCCGTGTACTTGTAGCTCGAGGTGTCGCGGATGCGGAACAACTCGTTGCGAGCTTCGCGGCCTGCACCGTCGAGGTGCCACAGGTCGCCCCACATCCGGCCGGTGGTGAGGATGCGGTTGCAGCGCGGTGCGCGCTCGGCGTTGACATCCTGCAGGATCTTCGGCCAGTTCGCGTTGTCGCCCTTGTAGTCCTCGGACGCGTAGTCGGCGAGGCACTTGGCATCCTCGAGGGCCATCACGGCGCCCGAAGCCAGGTACTGCAGCGGCGGATGTGCGGCATCGCCGAGAAGGAGCATGCGGCCGTCGACCCAGTTGTCGATCGGATTGCGGTCGAACATCGGCCACCAGCGGTCCGTCCACAGGTACTTCAGGGCGGAGCGGACACTTTCGTGGCAGTGGTCGTAGGCGTGCGCGAGTTCCTCGGGGCTGCCCCACTTCTCCTCGCCGCGAAGGAACGCCGGCGACTGGAAGACGGCGACCTGGTTGAGCATCTCGCCCTGACGAAGCGGGTACTGGATGAAGTGGCAGCGCGGGCCGATGTAGCCCACCACGTCCTCGATGTCCTCTTCGAGGGGGACTTCGTTCATCGGGAAGGTGCCGCGGAACGCGACGTAGCCGGAGCCGACGGGCTTGTCGTCGGACAGCTTGGGACGCAGGCGCGAGTGCAGCCCGTCCATCCCGAGCGCGATGTCACCGATGTGCTCTTCACCGTTCTCGAGGATGACGCGCACGGTGTCGCCCTCGGTGACGACATCGGTCACCGTCGAATCGGTGCGGAGGTCGGCTCCCGCGCGACGTGCAGCGGCAACGAGTACCGAGTGCAGGTCGGAGCGGTGTACCACGAAGTACACGCCGCCGTAGTGCTCCTGGTAGTCGCGGCCGAGGTTCACCTTGGTGAGGATTTCGGCGGTCACAGCGTCGCGGAAGACGAGGTTCTTGGGCAGCACACCCTTGGCGATCACCTCGTCGTAGACGCCGAGCGACTGGAGGATGCGCGAGCCGTGCGGTCCGATCTGGAGTCCGGCGCCCACCTCACCGAACTCGGCGGCGCGCTCGAAGAGCGTGACGTTCGCACCCTTCAAGGCGAGAGCGAGGGCGTTGGCGACGCCACCGATGCCGCCGCCGGCAATCAGTACTCGCGCGTCCTTCAGATCGGACATGACACTCCTTCGGGTGGGGGGAACTGTGAGATCAGTGAGTGAGGATCGGGCCGCGCGGCGCGTCGTGGCGGACGGGGAACTTCTGCCAGATCACCGTGAGCAACAGCGCCGAGATCAAGGCGCTGACGCCGAAGAGGATGAAGTTCGAGTGGGCGCCGAGTCCGGCGGCGAGCAGCCATCCACCGATCTGTGGGGCGGCAACGGCACCGATCCGGCCGACGCCGAGAGCCCAGCCGAGCGCCGTGCCCCGCAGGTGGTCGGGGTAGTACGACGCGACGGCCGCGATGATCAGTGCCTGGGTGCCGTGGGTACCGACACCGGCGATCACGAAGATCAGGTACACCGCGGCGACCGGCGGATCGAGCAGCAGGGTCAGCAGCGCGACACCGGCCATCAGCGCGGCGACGATGCTCGTCGGCACCGAACCCCAGCGCACGCCGCCCCAGGCGGTGACGAACGAGCCGACGACGGCGCCGAGGTTGAGCGCCAGCGCGAAAGTCAGCGCGTTGCCCAGGTCGGTGCCCTCACCTTGCATGAGCTTGGGAAGCCAGGTGCCGAGGCCGTACCACGAGAGCAGGGTCACCACGGTCACCGCCGCGAACATGATGCTCACGGCGCGGAAACGGGTACCGAGCAGTTCCTTGAAGCCGCCCGCGGCGTTGCCGGGATGGGCATCGGGGGCGTGCTTGGGCAGCACCTTGATCGCCAGCGGAACGAGAATGAAGAGCGGGATCAGCGCGAAGAGGAACATCGGGCGCCAGCCCCAGTGGGGAATCACCGGGATGCCCACGAGGGCCGCGATCGAACCGCCGATCGGCACGCCGGACATCATCATCGTCGCGACGGCGGCGCGCCACTTGTTCGGCACCAGTTCGGCAGCCAGGGCGTTGGACGTCGGCACCAGTCCGCCGAGGCCGATTCCGGCGATCAGGCGCAGGATGCCGAAGACCGCAGGTCCGGGAGCGACGGCACACAACGCGGTGAACACGGAGAGGACGACAACGCAGCCGACCACCGCCTGTTTGCGTCCGATCGCGTCGGACAACCGGCCCGCGAGAACGGCGCCGATCATCATGCCCAGGAATGCCAGGCTGCCGAGTGTGCCGGCCGTCGAGGAACTGATTCCCCATTCGTCCTGCAGGCTGGGGATCACGTTGCCGTAGACGATGAGGTCGTATCCGTCGAATACGACGAACAGCCAGCAGACGACGACTGCTGCGATGCTGCCGGGAGCCATGGGCAGACGGCGTGCACCGGAGGCGACGGTGGCCCCTGGGGAGATGTGCATGAATCCAACGTTGATGCGCTCACGTGCTCGGTGCAATAAAGTTCTTCTATGCAGAATGCGCCGAAACCAGGCAAACGCATCACGAAGCCGTCGTACTCGCTCGAGTCCGTGGACAACGCGCTGCACCTGCTGCAGTTGCTCCGCGACGTCGGAGCACTGCGGGTGAAGGACGCGGCGGAGGCGCTCGGCACCGCGCCGTCGACCGCGCATCGGCTCCTGGCGATGCTCGTCTACCGGGGCTTCGCCGTGCAGGACGAGAAGCGCCGCTACCACCCCGGTCCCGCGATGGGGGCCGGGCCGGCGAAGCACGGATGGACCAGAGAGCTTGCAGATATCGCGCGTCCACACATGGAGGCGCTCGCGATGATGACGGGCGAGACCATCAACCTGGTTCTCCGGATCGGGTCGCAGGCACGTTTCCTGTACACGGCAGAAGCGGCAACGATGCTGCGTGTGGGGGACAGGCAAGGCCAGGTACTCCCGGCGGAACTCACCGCGGGCGGGCGCATCCTGCTCGCCGAACTCCCTCGGCGCACGCTCGAACAGCTGTACCTCCGACCGGCGGGCCCGCCGACCATCAGCCAGGGCCCGACCGCATCCGAGACGGACCGGCGGCTCGCTCCCGGTGAGTTCGAGATCTTCGTCAGTGAACTCGAAGCGGCCCGGCGCGTGGGATTCGCCGTCAACGTCGAGCAGACCGAACAGGGCGTCGCGGCATTCGGGGTCGCGGTGCGGAACGGTCGTGGGCACGCGATCGCGGCGCTCACCGCAGCGGTACCCGCGACCCGGTACCGGCAGCACCTGCACGGGCAACTGGTGCAGCAGATGCGGGCGGCGATCCGGGGCCTCGAGGTGGACGTCGCACACATCGAAGGATGAGATCTACGTCAAGATTCCACAGGGAAGAATATTGTGTGCTCTGGCGGACGGTGCAGCATAGGTTGTGATCAACGCCCAACGTGTGTGTCGTTTCGCGAGGAGAAATCATGACCGAGCACGACCCGGAACTGCAGAAGCTCTACGACGATTTCGAGGCCGAGCATCTCGATCCGTTGTGGACGCAGCTCGGGGACCTCATGCCGATGGCGCCGACCTCCAAGGCGGTTCCGTTCGTCTGGAAGTGGTCGACGCTCTACCCGCTCGCGCAGCGCGCGGGCGACCTCGTGCCCGTCGGGCGCGGTGGTGAACGCCGTGCGATCGCCCTGGCGAACCCCGGCCTCGGCGGAGTCCCGTACATCACGCCCACTCTGTGGGCAGCGATCCAGTACCTCGGCCCGAAGGAAACCGCACCGGAGCACCGCCACTCGCAGAACGCCTTCCGATTCGTCGTCGAGGGTGAAGGCGTGTGGACCGTCGTCAACGGTGACCCCGTCGCGATGCGCCGCGGTGACTTCCTGCTCACGCCCGGGTGGAACTTCCACGGCCACCACAACGAGACCGATCAGCCGATGGCGTGGATCGACGGTCTCGACATTCCGTTCGTTCACTACACCGACACCGGATTCTTCGAGTTCGGTTCGGACGGCGTGACCGACGAGGGAACGCCGGACATCTCACGCTCCGAGCGACTGTGGGTCCATCCCGGTCTGCGTCCGCTCGTCGGGCTCGACCGCAAGACCAGCTCGCCCATCGCCTGCTACCGCTGGGAGCACACCGATCGCGCCCTCACCGAACAGCTTGCGCTCGAGGACGAGGGTTACGCCGCGACGCCCGAGCCGGGCCATGCCGCGATCCGCTACACCAACCCGACCACCGGCGGCGACGTCATGCCGACGATCCGCGCCGAGTTCCACCGTCTTCGCGCCGGCGCGCACACCCGCCCCCGTCGCGACGTAGGGTCGCTCGTCTTCCAGGTGTTCGAAGGCCAGGGTCGCTTCGATCTCGGCGGAACCCCGCACGATGTTGCCAAGGGCGACATGATCGTCGTCCCGTCCTGGGTCGAGTGGTCGCTCGAAACCGATGAGGGCGTCGACCTGTTCGCGTTCTCGGACGCACCCATCGTGGAGCGTCTGCACTTCAACCGCACCATCATCTCCGAAGGAGCCTGACCCACCATGCGACTTGCAACTCTCCGACTCGACGGCGCAACCGCTGCGGTGCGTGTCGACGACGACTCCACCGCCACCGTGATCGACGGCTACGCCGATCTGTCCGAACTGCTGAACGACGCAGACTGGAAGGCCGTCGCCGAGAAGGCAGC
Organism: Rhodococcus sp. NPDC060084; assembly: GCF_042730335.1. Classification (NCBI taxonomy): domain Bacteria; kingdom Bacillati; phylum Actinomycetota; class Actinomycetes; order Mycobacteriales; family Nocardiaceae; genus Rhodococcus; species Rhodococcus sp. NPDC060084. The sequence goes on along the minus strand of NZ_JBHWWX010000004.1, from coordinate 161,521 downwards.
GGGGAAGACCGTCGACCTCGCCGATGCCGACTACGCACCCGTCGTCCCCAGCCCCGGCAAGATCGTGTGCGTCGGACTCAACTACGCCACCCACATCCAGGAGATGGGTCGCGAACTCCCCGAGTTCCCGACGCTGTTCTCGAAGTTCAAGGAAGCCCTCACCGGCCCGTACGACGACGTGATCGTCCCGGCGTACGCCGGTTCGCAGCTCGACTGGGAAGCTGAGCTCGCCGTCGTCATCGGCAAGCAGGCGTACCAGGTGTCCGAGGCCGACGCCGAGGAGTACATCGCGGGTTACTCGGTCATCAACGACTACACCATGCGCGACTACCAGTACCGCACGCTGCAGTGGGACCAGGGCAAGACCTTCGAGAAGACCAGCGGCTTCGGCCCCGTCCTCGACACCGACTACAAGCTCGGCACCAAGATCGAAACCCGCCTCGAGGGTGAGGTCATGCAGTCGTCGAACACCAACGATCTGGTGTTCACCCCGGCCAAGCTGGTGGACTACATCTCGCACATCGTCACGCTGCAGCCGGGCGACGTCATCATCACCGGCACCACCGGTGGCGTGGGCCATGCCCGCAAGCCGGCACGCTACATCCAGGACGGCAACGTCTGCGAGGTCACCATCGAGGGCCTCGGGTCCGTCAAGAACAAGACGATCATCAAGTAGGAGAAGGAAGACCGTGGGATTCAACGATCTCGAACTCTCCGAACGCCTGCTCATCGCACGTCGCGGCACGGCGTACCTGTCGCAGCGGCTCGCGGAACTGACCGACGACGAACTCGCCGGACCCAGCCTCCTCGACGGGTGGACCCGCCAGCACCTGACGGCGCATATCGGGTACAACGCGGCCGCACTGTGCCGGTTGATGGATTGGGCTGCCACCGGTGTGGAGACCCCGATGTACGCCTCCACCGAGCAGCGGGCGCAGGAGATCGCCGAGGGCGCCACGCTGAGTCCCGCCGCGCTTCGTAACCTGTTTGCTCACACCGTGGCCCGGCTCGACGAGAAGTGGCGTCACCTGCCGGAGTCCGCGTGGCAGGCGCAGGTCCGGACCGCACAGGGCCGCTTGGTTCCTGCCGAGGAAACTGTCTGGATGCGCACGCGTGAGGTCTGGATCCACGCGGTGGATCTCGACAACGGCGGACGCTTCGGTGATTTCCCGAAGGTGGTCCTCGAGTCGCTGCTCGACGACATCGTCGGCATGTGGCGGAAGAAGGAACTCGGCGCGGGTATCGCACTCGAGGTCGACGGCGGCAGCACGATCGCCGTGACGCCGGACGCGGAAGCCATCCACGTGGTGCGCGGTTCGCTTCCTGCAGTGGTGCGGTGGGCTGCCGGACGCGGCGCCGTCGGCGTCGAAGGCGGAGACCTGACGCCCCCGCGCTGGCTCTGATCCGATCGAGACGAAAGGCCCCTTCCATCCGAGATGGAAGGGGCCTTCGCCATGGTGTGACCTAACTGGTCGGTCGACAGCGACCGAGGCACGAAGAGCCCCTCCGCGCATGCGCGGCAGGGCTCTTGTTCCGGTGGTCCACCTCGCCGGACGGCGAGCAGGGGCCTAGGTGTGCGTACCGTCCTGCTCGGTGTCATGAGGTCCGGAGTCGTGGTCCGGGTGCTCGCCTTCGTGCTCACGATGGTGGGCACCGGGTCCGCGCCCGTCGCGCAGGCCGTCGCCCTGTCCGCGCTCTGCACGAGGTCCGTCACCCTCCTCGGGTCCGGTCTCGCGGTCCGAATGCGGTCCTCTCGGTCCGTCGGGTCGCTCTCCGCCGTGGCGCGTGCGGTCGCCCGGTTCGCGTTCGACATCACGCTGCGCGTCCGGAGCCGTCGCCGAGTCCGGACGTTCGCGGCCCCGATCGGTGGAGTCGTGGGTGTCCTGGCCGTCCTCCGCTTCCTGCGTGCCGTCCTGGGTCTGTGCGACCACTTCGCCGGGACCTGTGGGTTCGTCGGAGTCCACTGCGGTTGCGATCCCCACCGAACCGGCTGCCACGGCCACTGCCGCGACACCCGCGATGAGCCATCGCTTGTCGATGCGCATTTCCGCACCCCTTTCCTTACTGGTCCTCAGTACCGAAGGTAGGAGCGGGACATGAAACATTCCTGAGAAAGAAGTCAGAAATCGACGTGCATTGCGTCCCGGATCGTTTGTGCTGCACAGGGTCTTGTGTCCGGAGGCACACACACAGGGGGCCCGAACCGATCGGTGCGGGCCCCCTGTGCTCGGCCGTGTCAGGCGAGCGATTTCGCCATTCCTCGCTGCACGGCAGCGATGATCTGCGGGCGCAGTTCGGCGGCGGGAACGATCCGGTGCACCGAGCCCATCCGCTGGGCACGCTGGATGTTGTGGATCGCCTCGAACTCCGCAGCGACCTCGCCGAGCTTTTCGGACCGTACCGCGACGCGCAAGGCGCCCAGTTCGACACCGAGACGGGACTTCTCCCCGTCTTCGGCTGCCGCCAGACGTGACTCGATCTCCGTGATGCGGGGATCGCTCGCCGTGCGCTTGTTGACGTCCCGGGTGAAGACCACCGCGGCAGCGGGAGCGCCGCCGAGAACGGACGCGAACGAGCCTTCGACCGCAAGTACTTCCATGTTCTCGTTCAGTGCGCCCGAGAACACGACGAATGCTCCGCCGTGGTACCGGGACACCACCACGAAGACGATGGGACCGTCGAAATTGACGATGGCCCGGCCGATTTCGGCGCCGTACTCGAGCTGCAGGTTGCGCAGCGACTCGGGCGATCCGTCGAAGCCCGACAGATTCGCGAGCACCACGAGCGGCCTGTTTCCGCTTGCGGCATTGATGGCGCGGGCCGTCTTCTTCGACGACTTCGGGAACAACGTCCCGGACGTCCATTGGTCCGGCCCGTCTGTCGGGAACCAGCCCTTGCGGGGGATGGCGCGCGACTCGATCCCGATCACGCTGACCGGGGTACCGCCCAGGTGCGCGTCGAAGACCACCGAGGTGTCGGCGTCGGCCATGTCGGCCCACCGTTCGAGCACGGCGTGGTCCTGGTCGACGACCGAGCGCATCACGGTGCGGATGTCGAACGGCTTCTTGCGATCCGGATTGGTGTCGGACGAGAAGATCTCGCCGACCGTGGTGAAGTCGCTCGACGGGTGGACGTGCGGGTAGAGGCGCACGTCGCGATCGACCGGGTCGGCGGAGTCGGCTTTGCGCGGGAAGCGCTCGCCGGGAGTGACATAGGCGTGCGCGTAGTGCGCAAAGAGGGTTTCGACCGCTACTCGGAGATTCGGCGCCCAGTACTGGGCCTGGCCGTTCGGACCCATCACGCGGTCGTATCCGCCGATACCGAAGTTGTCCTCCGCGGACACTCCACCGGAGTAGTCGAGCGACTGCTTACCGGTGAGCACCATCGCGCTGTCCGGGGTCATGACGAGAATGCCCTTGGTGTGCATGAGCATCGTCGCCTCGGCGTTCCAGTACGGCTGCGCCCCGACGTTGATACCGGTCACGACGATGTTGATCTCGCCGCCGTTCTGGGTGAACGTGATGATGCGGCGCAGACCCCGCGACACCCAGTCCATGTTCTCGGTACCCGAGTCCATCGAGATCGTGGCACCCGACGACAACGCGAACCACTCGACCGGCGCACCGAGACTCTCGGCAAGGTCGATCGCGGCCACCAGGCGCGAGCACTCGGCTTCGGCGACGGTGCCCAGTGCCTTGGTGGGATCTCCGAACAGAGCAACCCGGGTCATGCCCTCGGGATAGCGGGGCGTCGGAGTGTCCACGATGCCGACGATGAGGCCGGCGGTGTTGCGGCCGTACGGGCGGTCGACGGCGCCGAACTGTCCCTGCTCGTCGAAGTCGTACTCGACGAACGTACCGTCGCTGCCGGTCAGCAGCGGAATCAGCTCGTAGGGGTACACGGTTCCGCGGGCCCGCGAGCGCTGCACCTTCTGGGTGTACTCGTCGAGCGGCTTGAGCGGTTCCTTGGGCGGCTCGGTGACCCGCACGACGACACCGGCGCCGGAGCGGTACGAGAAGCGCAACGCGACTTCACGCGCGGGCTGACCCGGGTTCTCGCGCAACCATCCGATGACGGTGATCTCCTCGAGGCCCGCACCCACGGTCAACGGTGCGGCACTGCGGGCGATCCGGCGCAGATCCTTCACGTCGAGGTCGACGACGGGCCAGACGTAGAGGACCACACGGTTCGTATCGAGGCGTCGTCCACCGCGTGCGGCCTGGGCGCGGCGCATGCCGTCGAGCGAACTCGCGAGGGCACGTTCGAAGGCGGGCAGGCTCACGATCCGGCCGCTGTCGTCGCGCTGCTGGGTCAGATCCCGCACCTCGGTGAGGGCGATGAAGCGCTCGTCGGACGGATTGTCCCGCGCGACAATGTGATAGAGGTACGTGTCCGGGTTGGAGGGCAGGCGCGTGCCGTCGAAGTTCTTCAGTCGCCACAGATCGAGACGCTGCCCCGTCAACGGGTGGATGTCGCGGATATTGCCTTCCTCGGCGTACCCGGATTCGTAGGCGCGGAAGGTGAATACGTGCTCTTCGGCGATATCGGTGTGGCACACCGTCACCGTCACGCGTCGTGCGCGCGCGATGATCTCGCGGGTGGACAGGACCGAGGACAGCGCCGCGGCCTGAGCGTCCGCGTCGGCCGGCGCGTCCTCCCAGGCGACGTACAGGTCGATCACCAGGTTCTCGACACCGGGCAGGTTCGACGCCGATTGCTCGATTGCGTCGAGTACCGAGGTGAGGCCGGAATGCGATGTCTCCGCGGAGATCAGGTACAGCCGGGTACCCCGCAGATCGAAGTTACCGGTGACGAATTGGCGCCCGTCGACGACGCACGACCGCACGTCCTCGAGGGTCCGGATCTTGTAGGCGCGTCGCGTGATGACTTCGAGCAGCGGACCGGGGACGGTGCCGGGGCGTGAAATCTGCTGGGCGAGAAGGTCGATGAGAGGTTCGGGCGTGGTGACGAGGGACTCGATGCGCTGCGAGTAGTCGGCAGCCTGCGGGTGCTCGGCGAGGTAGGCGAGCGAACCGCGCACCCCGTCGTACACCTGCTCGCGCGCCTTCCGGATCATCGGCTCTTCGAAGTAGCTGTAGCGCAAGTTGCGTGCGGTGTCGCCGATGACCGGGAAGCGGACCTGCGTCGCGACGATCAACCGGTCGAGGACTTCGTTGAGTTCGTGGGAGACGCCGGCCTCCGTGTCGTGGCGGTCGGTCCAGCGCTCGAGCAGTGCGGTGACGACCGGCACGTGCGTCTCGATACGTTCGAGCGCGAGGAACAGCCGGTATACGGCGTCTTCGAGGTCGGGGGTGCGCGCGAGGTCGGTCACGTCGTAATGGCGCAACGCGCGCGAGAGGCGAGCACGGAAGCTGTCGGGCAGACCGCCTACTTCGACGTCGAGCGACTGCAGATAGCCGTGGAAGAACTCGCGGGGGCTGTGCACGCGGTCTTCGGTGTTCCGCTCTTCGTCGGTCGGACGGTTGCGCGAAAGGTCGCAGACGTCTGCGAACGTGGTCAGCAGAGCGAGTTCGGCGCGCACGAGATCACACGACCGCACACCTGCCGAGAGACGCTCGTACTCGGCGAGAAGCGCCGCGGTCCGTTTGGCCGAGACGTCGTACCCGGTGATGAGCGCTCCGAGCGAATCGAGCCGCGCCAGCGCATCCGCAGCGAGATCGTCGCTGAGCGCCGGTCCGGGGGTGGGGAACTCCACGCGCTCGACGGCTTCGGTGACGACTTCTTCGACGATCTGGTCGACGCGCAGCAGCGGGGCGCCGGCGTCCACCTGGGCGTTGACGACGGCGAGGATCTCGCGGACCTTACCGGCGAACGGAGCGCGGACCGCGGTCTCCATCTTCATCGACTCGAGAACGACGAGCGTCTGCCCGGCTTCGACCTCGTCGCCGACCGCGACGGGGACGGCAACGACGACAGCGGGCGCCGGAGTGCGGACGACTCCGGCCTCGTCCTGGCTGATCTGGTGGCTGATCCCGTCGACCTCGACGAGGAAATGGGCGGGCCCGGCTATCGAGACGACGTGGTGGCGGCGACCGTCGAGCGTGAGCCGCGATTCGTAGTCTCCGAGACGTTCGAGTTCGACGTCGAACTCGGTCACTCCGGTGTCGAGCCGGTAGCGGTGCGGTCCGACCTGGCCGACCACGAGTTCGTACGCCTGACCCTGGTAGCTCAGTTCGATCTTGCGGCCGACGGCATGTCCGGCGCGTGGCCGGCCGCCGCGTGCGGACGCGAGGAACGCGGTGCGCTCGCGGGCTTCGTCGGCGTTGTAGACATCGACGGCGGTTGCGACGAGTGCGATGTCGGCGACTCGCGTCGGCCCGGACTCGCTGCCGGCACCGGTGCGGTCGAGCCAGCCGGTGTCGGCGGACGCGTCGACGACCTCCGGGCGGTCGAGCAGGTCGAGCAGGAACGATTTGGTGGTGGTGCCTCCGTCGAGGACGACCGTGGTTTCTCGCAGGGCGGTGCGCAGGCGTGCGAGCGCTTCGCCGCGGTTCCGTCCCCAAGCGATGACCTTGGCGACCATCGAGTCGTAGTCGGGAGGGATCACGTCTCCCTGCGCGATGCCCGTGTCCACCCGCAGGCCGGACCCCAGCGGGAATTTGAGCAGTTGCACCGTGCCGGGCGCGGGCGCGAAGCCGTTGGCGGCATCCTCGGCGTTGAGCCGTGCCTCGACCGCGTGGCCGAATTCCGGCGGGCAGTCACCCACGAGGGGCTCTCCGGAGGCGACGAGGATCTGGAGTTTGACGAGGTCGATGCCGGTGGTGACCTCGGTGATGGGGTGTTCGACCTGCAGGCGGGTGTTGACCTCGAGGAAGGTGAACGTCTTCAAGTGCGGCTGGTAGAGGTACTCGACGGTTCCGGCGCCGCAGTATCCCGCGGCCCGGACGAGGTCGGCGGACACCGAGCGCAGGTGGTCGGACTGTTCCGCGGTGAGCAGCGGGGAAGCCGATTCCTCGATGACCTTCTGGTTCTTGCGCTGGATGGAGCAGTCACGCACGCCGGGAGCCCACACGTTGCCGTGCGTGTCGGCGATGACCTGCACCTCGACGTGGCGCGCGTCGGTGACGAGGCGTTCGATGAAGACGACGGGGTCGCCGAAGGACCGTTCGGCTTCGCCCTGCGTGCGCTCGAGTGCCAGTTCGAGTTCGTCTTCGGCGTAGACCTTGCGGATGCCGCGACCGCCGCCGCCGGAGCGCGCTTTGATGATGAGCGGGTAACCGATGGCCTGGGCATGACGACGCGCATCGGCGCGGGACTCCACGGGTCCGCCGGACCACGGGGCGACCGGCACCCCGACCTTCTCGGCGAGCAGTTTGGCTTCGACCTTGTCACCGAGGAGACGCATCGCATCCGCGGACGGACCGATGAATGTGATGTTCAGCCGCGCGCACAGGTCGGCGAAGACGGGATCTTCCGCCACGAATCCCCAGCCGACCCAGACTGCGTCGGCTTTCGCTTCGAGGAGTGCGCGCTCGAGTTCTGCGTGATCGAGGTAGGAAGTCGCGGCCGTCGTCGAAGGGCGAAGGGTGACGCCTTCGTCGGCCTGACGGACGAACATGGCACGGCGTTCGGCGTCCGTGTGCAGAGCGATCGTCTTGATGCCGTAGCCGTGTTCGGAGTTGAGCTCCCGGACTGCCCGGATGAGGCGGACTGCCGCCTCACCCCGGTTGACCACTGCGATCCGCTTGAACATACTCGTTGCCACCGTTCTCCATGGTTGTGCGCGTGGGTGCCGCGCGTCGAAAGCTCCACCCCGATGAGGAAGACAATTTATCCGGTCTTCGGTTCCTACGTCACGGATCGGTAAACGTGAGCGGGAACATCGATCGGTCGGCTCCTCGTGCTGTGTGGTGGGCATGCGTGTGTCGATCGCCGACGCTGTGGTTCTGTCGAACCGAATCGTCAAGGCGGTGCGAACGCGCCCCTGTCCTCATCCGGTGGCCGTCGCCATCGACGACACACACCCCCGTGCGGATGGAAACGCCCCGTACGGGTAACAGCATGGCCGAAACATGAGGCTTTGTCACGTTTGACTTCCCGAATCGGCGTGACCTGCGGAAACCGTTCCTTTTTCGGGTCTCGAACGTTGCCGTACAGGGCTTTTCGGGGGTCGTCCGCGGGAAGGAGGGCCGGCTACGGTGGGCTCGTTCGCTCGTACCGCGCGGTAACACCGGTGGGTAACTTGCAGCGGGGCCGACTGCCCTCGTCGTACCGCCGGGTAGGCGTTTGTGCCGCAACGATTTTGACAATCCACGAGCGCATGTGGACCGATGGAGGATCGTGCCCGGCTCTTTCTGTGACATCGATCACGAATGGTGAATACGGCGTCCGCTCAATCGAACTGATTCGCCCGCACACGCGTGCCGAAGTCTCGTCCGGGCATCGCGTAGTCCGTCGCCGGGCCGATCGGAGACCGCGGTTTTCTGGGACAGTGGAAGACAGTAAGGCGACGAGGAGGCCCCGATGCCCGGCTCAGACCGACCCGATGTATCCGACGAGTTCGAAACGCCCGACCTGCGACGGAAACGCGTCGCGGGACAGGTGCGCCGCTGGTGCGACCGGTGTGCCATCGACGGCAGGCACGGCCCGCTCTCGGATGCGGCGGCACTCGCGCTGGCCGCGGGTCATCTCGACGAATCGGCACGCACGGTCCTCGCGAACCGGCGGCGTGCCGGTCGGCGATTCCCCACCGTCGACGGTTTCGGAGCGTTGCGCCTTCTTTCCGACGAGCATGCTCATCTCGTGGCCCGCCTGGGCAGGCAGCGTCCCGGGGCCGCCCGCCTGGTCCTCGAATACCGCGCGAACGAACTCGCCAAGCGCCTCCGCGCTGCCGAGCAGACCATCGTGCATTCGCCGTCGCACTACGCGCAGGGTGTGCGTGCGGTTCGCAGGGATCGCCGCGATGGGCTCCACCTCGAACTCGATCAGCGGGAAGCGTTGTTCGCGGCGTTGCGGCAGACTCCGGCGCCGCTGCCGGTCGCGCCCGCCGAACAGGCCCGAGGTGCCGCCCTGTCCGTGGCGGTGGACCGTGTGTCGCGGTGGTCGGAGCGCACCCCCGCCGCAGACGCCGGCCGCCGAGCGGCGGATCTCCTCGCGCGCCGGATGCCGGAGGACGACGACCGGTTCGTCGACCGGTACGACACCCTGTTGTTCCTGGCGGGCTCCCTCTACGACCGGATCGAGTCGTCGGCGGCGTGGCGCTCCGAGTACTTCGCGGTACAGCGGGCCCAGCTCGATCTGGCCGAGGAAATCACTCAGATCGCCGTCGATACGGTGTCGTTGCGCGGACTGCTCGCGGAATTGGGCGCCGCGATCGGGAGTATCCCGGCCGAACGGGGCGCCGGCGCACGGGCTGCGCTGGACGCGCGGGTCGCGGCGCTCGATCCCGTGTGGGACCAGCTTCTCGCCCGGGTGGCGGCGCTCGCCAGGATCGGCGATCTGCTCGGAAACGCGGAAAGCCGGATGGGCATGGTCGATGTCGCACGCCGCACCGCGAGCCTCGACGAGCGTATCGACGATCTCATCGGGCGGTCGGGCGCGCGCGAGCTCTCGGCCGAGAACACCGACTTCGTCGGCGACCAGTTCGGGTCGGCCGCGGAACTCATCGGTTCGCTGCACACCGCGCTCCGGAGCGACATTGCGGAGCTCACCGGCAAGGATTGACCGTGTCCGTTGTGTCCGGTCACAGGTTTCCCGCGTGTGGCAGGGTCCGGCCACCCAGTCCCCAAAATGTGAGACGCCTCACTGGTGCAAATGTCCGATTCGGTGGTAGCTTCCTCGCGTTCATCTGGGGGTCGAATGACGGGGGTGGCGTGGGTGTTTGCACGACGGGTATCGGCAGGGGTAGCAGCCGGGGTCATGGCGATGGTCATCGCAGGATGCGGGGGGGATCCTGCGGTGACGGTGGTGGACGATCCCCAGCTCGAATCAGCGTTCAGCGAGGTGCTCGCCGGCGGTCAGGAACGCACGCTCGGTGATCTCGCGCAGGTTGCGGACCTGCAGGGGGAGGACTGGGACCGGATGTACTACTTCCGCGTTCCTCTGCTCATGAGCGAGGTCAACCGCATCCTCGATACCTCGGGTCTCGTGTGGAAGGACCTCCCGACGGTGGGCGCCGAAGGAATGATCGTGTTCATGTCGGAAGGGCGCGTGGTGCACGCGGTCGTCGACCGCGCGCCTGCGCTTGCGCTCAGCGGGTTCGCAACTGCCGACTCGGTCGTCCGCGCGGATACCTCGGGCGGGCTGGAGAGAGTCGGTGTCGAGGCGAAGGGCAGATAAGACCGGACGTCATGTTTGTCCGGATCGCGGTGTACGTTTCTATCGGAAGAGCAGTCGATCTTTCCGAAGAGGTGCACGGTGGCGCGGGTAATCGCGACGATCAACCTGAAAGGTGGCGTCGGTAAGACCACGACGACCGCGGCGTTGGGCGAGTTCATGGCCGCCGAGTTCGGGCAGCGGGTACTGCTCGTCGACCTCGACCCCCAGACGAACCTCACCACCATGATGATCGGTGAGGAGCGCTGGAAGGAACTCAACGAGCTCGACCGCACCCTTGCGGCGCTGTTCCGGGGTGCGATCGAATCCGATACCGCGTCGTTCGACATCGAGAAGGCCCTTCAGCACGACGTCTCGCCGGTCCGGGCCGTGCGCGGGGTGGATCTCCTGGCGTCCTCGCTCGATCTCATCGAGATCCAGGAGGGTCTCAGCCACCGGCAGTATGCGGATCCCGGGTCGCATCGGCCGATCGAGATCCTCACGACGGCGATCGAACCGATCGCCGATCGATACGACTACATACTCCTCGACTGCCCGCCCAACCTGGGCATGCTCACCCTCAACGGTTTGAGATCGGCCGACGGGTATCTGATCCCGACCATCCCGGACATCCTGTCGACGTACGGAATTCCCCAGCTGCAGAAGCGTATTCAGGAGTTTGCGCAGCGCACGGGTCATCCCCTCCGGGAAATCGGTCTGGTCATCACGAAGTATCGCAGCGCTTCCAACCTCCACCGCAGCATCATCGAACAGTTGCAGCGTGACGACCGGATCGCCGACGTCGTACCCGCGTGGGTTCCGGAAGCGAACCAGATCGCCGCCTCCGCAGAGTTCGTGCCGTACGGCACTCTCAAGCGCAAGTACGGCAATACGGGGCAGTTCGACGCGCTGCGGATTCTCACCGAGACGATTCTGATGAACGCGCAGGTGTACCTGTGACGAAACCGGACACCGGCGAGGCTCGTCTGCGCATGCAGATCGGCGAAGCGACCGCGGCACTGCTCAGGCTCGACGACACCGCGCCGGGGACGGCGGGACAACTCGTCGCGCTCGTCCGGGTCGTCGCCGACGAAGCGGCCCGTACGCCCCGCTTCGCGAAGTCGCTGTCGACCGTGCTCTCGCAGGGAGCGTTGTCACCGGGAGCGGGACCGGCATCCGGGCCAGGAGGCGCCTCGAGTATCCGATATGCGCTCGGTGCGGCGGACCCCGAAAACACAGCCCCGGCTCACGACACAGCCCCGGAAGGGAGCGTAGCCCCGGCGCAGAAAGCGCCTGCTCGTCGCGGCAAGCGCGCGCCCGGCCCGTTCGACCCGTTCGCTGTCTACCGCGAAGCCGGCGAGCCCGGGCTGCGGGTGCAACTCGACGCCCTCGACGCGGAGCGGCTCAAGGACATCATCGCCGAGCACGCGATGGACTACGACAAGCTCGCGATGCGGTGGCGCACGCCCTCGAAACTGCGTGATCGCATCGTCGAACGGGTCAAAGCCCTGACCACGAAGGGGGACGTATTTCGGTGATGCTTCACAGAAACTGTCGTTACCAGGCTGAGACCCGTAGGGTTACCAGCAGACCCCCCGAGTTGTGCGGCGACGCCGTCACGCCACCTCGCGTCGGTTTTCGTGCACGAGAGAAGGACAGCAGGCATGGGTGATATCGCAGGTCAGGGCATGGCCGCTTTTGTGACGGACGTTCAACAGCGCGGCGGACGCGCAGAACCTCTCGACGACCAGCGCACCGTCAAGGTCCGCGGTACCGACGGGGTCAAGCGGGTGGTCCGCGTGCGGACCACCGAGGGCGGACCGTGGCTCGCTCGTCGGCAGGACGGCATCGCCGGCAGTGACGAGACCGGGTCGTCGCACTGGGTCTTCGTCGACCTCGGGCAGAAGCCCCCCGCGTTCTATATCGTCGAGTCGGCCGAGATCGAGGCCGGGATCGAGGAAGAGGTCGCGCTGTGGCTCACCGAGCGCCCGGGCCGGACCGCGACCGGGAGTCATCCCATCCCGCTCAGTGGTGTTGCGCACGGCCTCGACCGCTGGGACCTGCTGGGGCTCGACGCGGTCAAGGACACCACTCGTACGTGCGCTCCTACGCGGCGCAGCCCCCGCCGGACGGCAGCCCCCGCAGCGCGTCCCGCAGCGCAGCCGGAAGAGGTCGACCCGCGCGTCGCGGTGTGCGCCGATGTCGGCGGTTACCGCGTGCAGGGACGCTTCGACACGACTACGGGCGCGCTCGAGATCACGCGGGGACCGATGGAGGGGCGACGTTTCCCCGACCCCACCACCGCCGCCGACGCCGTCGCGGGTTTCCTCAGCGGCGACATCGAGTCGCACGACGGAGACACGTTCTGGCGTCTCGACGGACCGAAGGCCCCCGCGCTCGGTGAGTACCTCGCACGTAGCAGCTGAGCGGTCGGCGAGCGGCCCTGCGCGACCCGTGCCCGCGTGGCCGGGCGGTTACGACACCGGGGTGTAGTCGGTACCCGTCCGCAACCACAGCGCGCCGGCTCCGGCGGTTGTTCCCTGCTCCTTCAGTTCGCGTTTGAGGATCTTGTTGGTCGCGGTGACCGGCAGGTCGGCGTCGATCCGGACGTGGCGCGGCCACGCCTTCGGTGACAGATCCGCCTGAGCAGCAAGGAATTCGGAGAACTCATCCGGGGTGAGTGTGGTGTCGTCGCGGAGCACCATGGCTGCCATCACCTGGTCGCCGACGTGTTCGTCGGGAACACCGTAGACCGCCACCCGGCTCAGTTGCGGAAGCCGCTGGAGGATCCGCTCGATCGGTGCCGCCGCGAGGTTCTCACCGTCCACGCGCATCCAGTCCGCGGTGCGGCCGGCGAGATAGATCCAGCCGTCGGCGTCCTTGTATGCCAGATCTCCCGACCAGAACATGCCGTGCCGCATCCGCTCGTCGGTCGACTCCTGATCGTTGTAGTAACCGGTGAAGAAGCCGCCCCCTTGCGTGTTGACGAGTTCGCCGATGGCCTTGTCCGCGTTGCTCAAGGCACCGTTGTGGTCGAACTCGGCAGGCGCGCACTGCGTGACGGTGACGGGGTCGTACACCTCCACCCCGGCGAGTCCTTTTCCGATGGAGCCTTCGGGCGTGCCCTCCTCGCGGGTGATGATGACGGCTGTCTCCGTCGAACCGAAGCCGTCCCATACGGTGCACCCGAACCGCCTCGCGAACTCGTCGATGTCGCGGTCGGTTGCCTCGTTGCCGAAGGCCACCCGCAGCGGATTGTCGGCATCGTCCTTCTGTTCGGTCGTCGCCAGAAGGTATGCGAGAGGCTTGCCGACGTAGTTCATGTACGTCGCTCCGTAGCGGCGGATGTCGTCGAGAAAGGCCGACGCGGAGAACGTCGCCGGCGCCATGGCTGCGCCGCTGCACAGCGACACGCACCACCCGGCGAGGATCGCGTTCGAGTGGAACATCGGCATCGACAGGTAGGCGATGTCGTCCGAGGTGATCGAGAAGCGCGACACCAGGTTGTTGCCCGCGAAGATCACCATGATCTGAGCGAGCAGAACGGGTTTGGGGTCGCCGCTCGTACCGGAGGTGAAGATCAGCATGAACGGGTCCATCATCTCCACCTCGCGGTACGGCTCGAGGGGAGGCGCACCTTCGACCAGCAACCGCCACTGCGGGCTCGCGACGTCGAGCACCGTGATGTCACCGAGATCGAGTCCGTCGAGGAGCGGGGCATGCGCCGGATCGGTGAGCACCACCTGGCAATCGGCGCGTCGGATGTCTCCGGCCAGGCTCTCGCCGCGTCGCGTGGTGTTGATGCCGACGAGGGGGAACCCTCCGAGCCCTGCGGCCGCCACAGCGTGCAGCATGTCGGGTGTATTGCCGAGTAGCGTGCCGACATGCACCGGCCGGGTGTGGTCGAGAATCGAAAGCAGTGCCGAGGCCTGAGCCGACGCCTCCGTCAGATGCTCTCGCCAGGTCCAGCGTCCGGTGTCGTGAACGATCGCCGCGGTGTCGTCGTCGAGTAGTGCGCGCAGTGCCTGCTGAACGGTGTCGGCCATGGTGATCGTCCTCAGTGTGGTGGGAGGGGAGAGACGGGGTCGCCGGAGACCTCGGGGGTGTCCGGCTTCGGAGTCGAAGAGTCCGCGAGATGCCGTGTCAGGAAGAAGATCTGGTGCGTCACTGCCGGATCGAACCAGTCTTTCCCGGGCCACACGTCGAAGTGGTCGCAGGGATAATGGCGAACCTCGGCGCGCGCCCGGAAGGCTGCCTGGGCAGCGGAGTGGGGTGGCGCACTGCGATCGAAGTCCGCGATCTGCACCAGTACCGGGCACCGGATCGACGCGGCGTGGCGGCCGGGGCGGTAGGTACCGAGTTCCAGCACGATCGTCGCGTCGACTTCGTTGCGCCAGGTGGGGCCCGCGATGGCGAGATAGCCCTCGCGGTGCCCGTCGAGATTCAACGCTGCGATGTCGCCGGGTTCCCCGACCAGCGGAATCATGTTGGCACCGCGACCGATTCGTGATCCGACTTTGCTTCGAACGCCCGTGGCGGTGGATCTCAGCAGGCTCGCCGCCGGTGTGTGACGCGCGGCGAGCAGTCCGGCGGCGAGGCCGTCGACCAGCGGTGTGAGTGCCACAACCGCTGCGATACCCGAGTCGTGTGCGGCGATCGTCAGGACATGACCACCCGACAGCGAGACACCCCACAGTACGACGCGATCCGGGTCCACTCCGTCGAGGCGCCGCGCCGCGTCGATCGCGGCACGGTAATCGGCGAGCTGGCCGTCGAGGTCCACGCGCTGACGGTCGTCACCGCCGGACGAACCGAACCCCCGGTAGTCGAACGCCACGACGTGCATCCCCGCATCGGCGAAGCGTTCCGCGAACGGGGTGAGTCCGGAGTCCTTCGTTCCTCCGAGTCCGTGCGCCATGATGACGACCGGCGCTCGTCCGGACGCGTCGAGCCGTCCCGGTTTCGCGGGGAAGTGCCAGGCGTCGACATCGGCGTCGCGTGACCGGAACTGCAAGGAGTGGAATGTCATCGGTCGCCTCCGTGGGCACGGGCAAGTCCGGCCGGCAGTTCGTGTGTGCGGATGTCGTGCTCGTACGCGAAATAATCGAGTTGCTGGGTGTGCCGTGGACGATCCAGCATGTGCCCGGTGAATTTCTGCTGGTCCGCGACGATGACCCGTTCCATCTCGTCGTCCGCGGGCAGTGCGTAGCGGCCGACGGCATACGCGGCGATCACCCGCGCCTGACATTCGACGAAGGGGAACAGCGTCGGCGTCGCCTGTGCGAAACCGGCGAAGGCGAGGTCGGGGAGTCCCGGTGCGAAGATCCGTTTGTAGAGCGCGATGTGATTGTCCGGCGCACTGAGGAAATCGGGTTCGAAGAACGGGAACGTGATGTTGTAGCCGGTCGCGTAGACGGCGATATCGATCTCGGTCGAGCTACCGTCGACGAAATGCACTGTGCGGCCGTCGAACCGCTCGATGTCGGGTTTCGGGGTGATGTCGCCCGAACCCAGACGCAGTGGCAACTCCACCGACTGCGTGGGGTGGGCTTCGAAGAATTTGTGGTTGGGCGACGGGAGACCGTACAACTCCGGCCTGCCGGAGAGCAGGGGTTGCCCCCACTGTGCGAGCTTGCGCTGCCAGGCCAGCGGTACGTAGGGCACCGTCCGGTAGTACTTGTCGGCGGGGCGCCCGGCGATGTATTTGGGAACGATCCACGCACTCGACCGAGTCGAGAGCGTCACCTCCGTCCGAAGCGTTCTCGATGACAGTTCGACGGCGATGTCGGCGGCACTGTTGCCGATGCCGACGACAAGAATGCGCTTGCCCGCGAAATCGAGCGGAGTCTGCGGATCGATGTAGTGGTGGGAGTGCATCGCCACCCCGGTGAAGTCGCCCGGAAATCGGGGGACCCGGGGGTCCCAGTGATGGCCGTTGGCGACAACGAGGAACTCGAACCGCCGGGTGCCGCCGTCTGCCAGGTCGAGTTCCCAGCCCCCTTCGTCCAGGCGCCGGGCGCGGAGCACCTCGTTGCCGAACTCGATGTTGTCGCGGAGGCCGAAGGCGTCGGTATATCCGTCGAGGTAGTCCTTGATCTGGGAGTGGTGAGGAAAATCGGGATACGACGCCGGCATCGGATAGTCCTTGAACGACAACTGATGCTTCGACGTGTCGATGTGCAGCGAACGGTAAGCACTGCTGCGTCCGTTGGGGTTACCGAAGGCCCAGTTCCCGCCCACGCGATCGGACATCTCGAAGCACGTGTAGGGCACGCCGTAGTCGGACAGCATCTTGCTCGTGGTCAGGCCGCTGATTCCCGCGCCGATGACAGCGGTACTCGGTGCCGACATGTATGACCTTCCCCCAACGTCGGGTGAATCCGGAGTGTTCGGTGACGACGGTCACAATGTAGAACACGTTCTCGGGTAGAGCCATGCCTTGTCCGCGCCGCCGGGACCACACCGCCGCACCGGCGTGGATCGCGGTTACTTTCCCGGGTTCGTGGCGTCCGGCAGCGGCGATGCCATCGCGGCGAGGTGCGCGAGCAGATCGGGGTAGCGGCGCGTGTGGGCGCCGCCGTTGAGGTCGATCGT
This sequence comes from Rhodococcus sp. NPDC060084, assembly GCF_042730335.1. Lineage (NCBI taxonomy): Bacteria > Bacillati > Actinomycetota > Actinomycetes > Mycobacteriales > Nocardiaceae > Rhodococcus > Rhodococcus sp. NPDC060084. Next base: position 144,652 of record NZ_JBHWWX010000004.1, on the reverse strand, counting down.
CGCTCCGGTCATCCAGGTCGCCGCATCGGAGGCGACGAACGCGACCACCTCGGCGACCTCCTCAGGACGTCCCGCGCGTCCGAGAGGGGTGTTCTCGAGATAGTCCTCGCGCAGACCGGGCACCAGCGCGACTCCCGCTGTGAGCGGGGTGTCGACCAGTCCGGGGGAGACGGCGTTCACTCGTACTCCTCGTGCACCGAGTTCGAGCGCCGCAACCTCGGTGAGCATGAGGACGCCCGCCTTCGCCGCACAGTACGCAGCCATCCCGGGAGCGGGTTGCCGCCCGTTGAGCGACGCGATCGTGGTGATGCTGCCGCCGTCGCGCACCACGCGCCCCGCATGTTTCATGACCAGAAAAGCACCGGTCAGGCACACATCGACCGTGGTCTGCCAGTCCTCGAGCGCGAGGTCGGTGATGCGCCCCGGCATCGACACCCCGGCACATTCGACGACCGTGTCCGGAGCGCCTTCGCGCGCCACCACCTCGGCGAAGAGCCTTTCGACACTGCTCTCGTCGGTGACGTCGGTGGTGCTCGCACGGGCGCCTGCGCCCAGTTCGCCGGCCCGCGCGCGAGCGGCGGCCCCGTCGATGTCCGCGATCACCACGGTCGCTCCGCGAGTGTGAAGAAGCCGGGCCGTGGCCCAGCCGATTCCCGACGCCCCGCCGATCACCACTGCTGTCCTGCCGTTCATGGACCGATCCTCCTCGAGCCGACACCCGGAACACGCGTACCGAGGAGTCTGGACAGTTGTCCGGTGATTCGGCAAGGTAATCGCCCACAGCGTGAAACGACGACGCTGTGGCTGTTCCGAGTTACGCCGGAGAGAAACGAGTGGCTGCCGTGTCCAGAACCCTGTTCGCGACCCGTTTCGACTTCCGTGCGCCCGGTGCGACACCACGCGACCGGCAGGCGCTGTTCGCGCGCGCACTCGAACAGGTCGAGTACGCGGAATCCACCGGGCACGACGTCGTCATGCTTTCCGAACACCACGGTTCGGAGGACGGGTACCTGCCCAGTCCGCTCCCGGTCGCCGCGGCGTTCGCGGCCCGGACCCGCACGATCCCCATCACTGTCTCTGCGCTGATCGTCAATCTTTACGACCCCGTGCGGCTCGCCGAGGACATCGCGGTGATCGACCTGCTGTCCGGTGGCCGGGTGTCGTATGTGTTCGCGCTCGGATATCGCACCGAGGAGTACGCGCTCTATCGCCGACCGTGGACCAGTCGCGGGCAAGACACGGAAAACGCACTCGAACTGGTGCTCGAGGCACTGCGGACCCAGCGAGTGGACCGCGCCGGGCGGGTCGGCGCCGTGACCCCGGCACCCTTGTCCCGCCCGCACCCCGTCGCCTATTACGGCGGTGGCACACCGACCGCTGCGCGCCGGGCAGCAAGGCTCGGCCTCAATTTCCAGCCCCAGATCGCCGACGAAGCGCTACGCGACCTGTACCGCGCGGAATGCGAGAGGCTCGGGCGCCGGCCCGGGCACGTGATGATGCCCCCGCCCGGACCGGCAACGGTGTTCTGCGCAGCCGATCCGGACGAATTCTGGGCGCGGTACGGGGATCATCTGCTCGCCGATGCCCGGGGCTACGCCGCATGGCACCAGAGCGGTACGGCGTTGTCGCACGTGTTCGACCGATCCACGACGATCGAAGAACTCCGTGCCGCGGGCACCTATGTCGTGGATACGCCCGACGGCCTGATCCGCCGGTGCAGGGAGGGCTTTCTCCCGGTCGTCACCACCCATCCGCTCTGTGCCGGAATGCCGGAGGAGCCCTCGTGGGAGAGCATGCGGTTGCTCGGCGAAAAGGTCGTTCCGGCACTACGTGAGGATCGAAAACTAATCACCGAGAACCGCTCCGCGGGATAGGTACACGCCTTACTCTGGGACGCATCTGCTTGCCCCGCAGGCTGAGGACGCACGCCGTCGAACGCGTGCAGGTCCGTCTGCATCGTCGAGATCGTCGCCCCGTGCGGCGTGAGGAGGCCCGATGAACGCGGTGATTGCTCCGGTCGAGGCGAAGCGGCCGTATCCCCCTCGACGCAAGCCGAAGGGCGCGGTCATTCGCGACCTGATCACCACGACCGATCCGAAGACGCTCGGGTTGATGTACATCGTCACCTCCTTCGTCTTCTTCCTCATCGGCGGGCTGCTGGCGTTGCTGATGCGCACCGAGCTCGCGCGTCCCGGCTTGCAGTTCCTGTCCAACGAGCAGTACAACCAGCTCTTCACCGTGCACGGCGGAATCATGCTGCTGATGTACGCGACCCCGGTGGTGTTCGGGTTCGCGAACTACATCCTCCCGCTGCAGATCGGCGCCCCCGACGTCGCGTTTCCCCGGCTGAACGCGTTCAGCTACTGGCTCTTCCTGTTCGGCTCGCTCACGGTGGTGTACAGCCTGGTCACCCCTCGGGGTGCCGCCGACTTCGGGTGGACGTCGTACATGCCGCTGGCGTCCGAGGAACACACGCCGGGTGTCGGCGCGAACCTATGGTTCCTCGGCCTGGTCATCACGGGTCTCGGCACCATCCTGGGCGCGGTCAACATGATCACCACGGTGGTCTGCATGCGCGCTCCGGGCATGACGATGTTCCGCATGCCCATCTTCACCTGGAACATCTTCATCACGATGATCCTGGTCCTGCTGGTGTTCCCGCTGCTCGCGGCAGCGTTCATGGGGGCGATCGTCGACAGGGTGCTCGGGGGCCACATCTACGATCCCGCGACCGGTGGCGCGATCCTCTGGCAACACCTGTTCTGGTTCTTCGGCCACCCGGAGGTGTATGTCGTCGCGCTGCCGTTCTTCGGCATCGTCTCGGAAATCTTCCCGGTCTTCAGCCGCAAGCCGATCTTCGGCTACAGCGGTCTGGTCTACGCGACGATCGCCATCGCGGCGCTGTCGATCGCCGTGTGGGCGCACCACATGTACGCGACCGGCGCGGTGCTGCTGCCGTTCTTCGCGTTCATGACGTTCCTGATCGCCGTCCCGACGGGCGTGAAGTTCTTCAACTGGATCGGCACGATGTGGAGAGGGCAGATCACCTTCGAGACACCCATGCTGTTCGCCGTCGGTTTCATCATCACGTTCCTGTTCGGCGGTCTGTCCGGCATCATCCTGGCGAGCCCCCCGCTCGACTTCCACCTGCACGACTCGTACTTCGTCGTGGCGCACTTCCACTACGTGCTCTTCGGCACGATCGTGTTCGCGACGTACGCCGGCATCTATTTCTGGTTCCCGAAGATGACCGGGCGCATGCTCGACGAACGCCTCGGCAAGTGGCACTTCTGGCTGACCTTCATCGGCTTCCACACCACCTTCCTGGTGCAGCACTGGCTCGGTAACGAGGGCATGCCGCGTCGCTACGCGGATTATCTGCCGTCGGACGGGTTCACCACGCTCAACACGGTCTCGACGGTCGGTGCCTTCATAGTGGGTGCCTCTACGCTGCCGTTCGTGTGGAACGTGTTCAGAAGTTACCGCTACGGCCAGGTCGTCACGGTCGACGACCCGTGGGGCTTCGGTAACTCGCTCGAGTGGGCAACGAGTTGCCCGCCGCCGCGGCACAACTTCACCGAACTACCGCGGATCCGGTCGGAGCGCCCCGCGTTCGAACTGCACTACCCGCACATGTCCGAGAAGATGCGCACCGAGGCGCACGTCGGGCCGGGCAGCAACAAGCGCGAGGTCAACGTGCTCGAAGGGGCCAACCGTTCCCCGTCGGACAGCACCGACGAAAACCGGTGACCCGGCCTCCCGTGCCTCAGTGCCCGGGAGGCAGATCGGGGACCCCGATCACGAGAGCACGTGCGTGCCGCTTCACAGCGGCGGTGTCGCTCACGCCGAGAACGTCGAGCGACGCCGTCGCGAGCATCTCGGGGAGCTTGGCGTCGACTCGTTCGTCGTCGGCGCGGATCGCGATGGCCGACTCGACGAGCCGGAACGGTAGGCCCGCCCGGGGATCGTTCTCTCCGACGATCTCGGCCGCCAGATCCCGATAACGAACCGCCAACTGCTCCCGCTCTGCCCGGAAACGCCCGAACTGCTCGGTGCGCACCTCGGGCAGCAGATACAGCGCACCGAGATTCCATCTGCCCGCGCACAACTGCGCGGTGTCGAACCAGGCCAGTGCGCACAACCGCACCGCCGCGGGGTGATTGTCATCCAGGCCCGCGTCGAATTCGATCGTGGGCTCGACGGTGTCCTCCAGCAGTGCGACGAGGATGTCGTTCTTCGTCGCGAAATGGTTGTAGAGCGACGCCTGACGGATGCCCACCGCGTCGGCGATGAGCCGGGTCGATGTCGACGCGAACCCCCGGGTGGTGAAGAGTTCGGCTGCGGCATCGAGGATTTCGGCACGCGCGGTGGCGCCGGGGCGACGTGGTTCTCGTAGCCGGGGACGGCCCGGTCCTGCGTGGGTCACTCCCTCACCATGGCACAACGGTCGTGTGCGCCGCGCGGTCGTGTCCGGCCGTGAGAACTCCGAAATCCGGACGAAACATGGGTCACGGAGTTGTTACGCCGCGGCAATTCCCCGAATATGCGCGCTCGGAAAACTGTCGAGTGACAGTTTCCCCGAGCGCCACGATCGGAGCACCATGACCGAGACCCTCGCGACGGCCACCACCCACGCCGCCCGCGCCCACGCACGGGCACAGTCGGGCATCGTCACCGACGGCATGCCCACCGTTCCGGCGTCCGCGTGGCCGGCCGCTCCCACCGGACGCGCCGCCTCCCTCGTCTGGGCCGAGACCGTGCCCGGTGGCCGCTACACGAGCAAGGTGCTTGCCCGGGGAACTCGCCTGCGACTCCGCGACATCCACGGTGCGGCCTGCGCGAACCTCCTGTTGTTCCGCGCCGACGCCCCGCACGAGCGGCTCAACGTCGCCGACACGCTGAAAGTGCCGTGGCAGGCGTATCTGGGAACCGGCCATCCGCTGCTGTCGGATCAGGGCCGGGTGCTCGCCACGATCGTCGCCGATACCTCCGGCCGCCACGACGCGCTGTGCGGCACCACGCACCTCGCGGGAAACACCGCGAAATACGGAGCGGGAGAGTTGCACTCGGAAGCTCCCGCCGGACGGGAACTCTTCACCGTCGCCGCCGCGAAACACGATCTCGCCCCGCGCGACCTGCCCCCGTCGCTGTCGTTCTTCCACGGCGTGCGCGTCGAGGACGACGGCACGCTGACGAGTACCGGCTCGGCGGGGCCCGACACCTACGTCGAATTGATTCTCCACCTGCCGGTGATCGTGCTGCTCGCCAACACCGCGCACCCGCTGGACCCGGCAGAGGACTTCCCGACCAGCACACTCGAAATCCTCGCGTGGCGTGCCCCCGCCGACCTCGACTCGCTCCCCGCTACCGACCCCGAATACCGACGCGCCGTGCTCAACACCGAAGACGCCTGGGCTGCCGCTGCTTCCGGAATGGAGAACTGACATGACCGCCACGCTCGACTCCACGGACCTCGCCCTCGTTTCCGGCCGCGTCCTGCTCGACGAGGTCGTCGGGGTCCGCGGACCCTGGTCCACTGTCGTCGCCGCGGGCGACGTGCTCACCATCGTCGATCTCCACGGCAACCAGGCCGTCGACACCCTCGTCTACGACGCACACGACCACACCGCCCGCTACAGCGCCGCAGCCACCGTCGCAGGGCAGGGAAACCTGTTCCTGACCACGGGATCGGTACTGCGCGACGCGGACGGCGGACCGCTGATGACACTCGTCGCGGACGAGGTGGGCATCCACGACACGGTCGGCGGCGCGTGTTCGCAGGAATCGAACACCCTGCGCTACGGGCATCACACCAAGCACCAGCATGCATGCGTCGAGAACTTCCTCATCGAAGGCGCGAAATGGGGCCTCGGCAAGCGCGACCTCGTGTCCAACATCAACTTCTTCATGAACGTGCCCGTCGAGCCCGACGGCACCCTCGGCATCGTCGACGGTCTGTCGGCTCCCGGCAAGCGCCTCGCGATCCGGGCCGAACGCGACGTACTCGTCCTCGTGTCGAACTGCCCCCAGATCAACAACCCCTGCAACGGTTTCGATCCGACTCCGGTGCGGATGATCGTCACCCGGCCGCGGGAGGCATGAGACGCCCATGACCACCAAGATCACTGTCGAACGACCGGGAATGCTCACCACCGTCCAGGACTACCCGGGCCGCACCGGCTACTGGCAGGTCGGAGTCCCTCCGTCGGGGCCGATGGACGACCTGTCGTTCCGGCTCGGCAACGTCGCGCTCGGAAACCCCGAGGGTGCGCCCGGGCTCGAGACCACCATGGCCGGCCCGGCGCTCCGCTTCACCGAAGCCACCGAGGTCTGCGTGACCGGAGCGCCCGTCACGGTGCGCGTCGACGGCACCCCCGTCCCGCAGTGGCGGCCCGTCGTCGTCCCCGAGGGTGGCCTGCTCGACGTCGGGGCGGTGACCGGCCCCGGGCTCCGCGCCTACATTCTCGTACGCGGCGGACTCGACGTACCCGAGTTCCTGGGCAGTGCCTCGACATTCACCCTCGGCACGTTCGGCGGACACGAAGGCCGCACTCTCCGCGACGGTGATGTGCTCGTCGTCGGCGACGTCACCGCGGGGCGCTGCGCCGCGGTGCCCGCCGAGCACGTGCCCGCGTTGAGCAGCCACTGGGAAATCGCGGTGACCGAAGGGCCGCACGGAGCGCCCGAATTCTTTACACGCGACGACATCGACGCGCTCTACGCCACCGAATACGAGGTGCACTTCAACTCCGACCGCACCGGCGTCCGGCTCATCGGGCCGAAGCCGCAGTGGGCGCGCGCCGACGGTGGGGAAGCGGGCCTGCACCCGTCCAACATCCACGACAACGCCTACTCGATCGGCGCACTCGACTTCACCGGTGACACTCCGATTCTGCTCGGCCCGGACGGACCGAGCCTCGGCGGCTTCGTGTGCCCGGTCACGGTCGTCGCCGCGGACCGCTGGAAGCTGGGGCAACTCGCCCCGGGCAACACCATCCGTTTCGTGCCCGTGCGGTCGGAGCACGCGGCGTCACGCCGCGACCTCGGCGTTGCGCGACGCGCGGGCCTCTCGCTCGTGTCGTCGGCCGGCGGAGACGGCGACGACGGCGTGCTCGCGCGCCGCGACGGCAACACCGCCGTCACCTACCGGCGCAGCGGAGACGACAACGTGCTCGTCGAATACGGCGACATGACACTGGATCTGGCGCTGCGGGCCCGCGTCCACGCGCTGCACCAGCGTCTCGAAGGGGAGCGTCCGTCCGGCCTTCTCGAACTGACTCCGGGCATCCGGTCCCTCCAGGTCAAGGTGGATCCCGACGTGCTGCCCGTCCCGAAGCTTCTGGGTCTGCTCGCCGAAGCCGAGGCTGCCATCGGTGACAGCGACGAACTCGAAGTGCCGAGCCGGCAGGTGCGCCTGCCGCTGTCGTGGGACGACCCCGCGACGCGGGAGGCCATCCAGCGCTACATGCACGGCGTGCGCGCCGACGCACCGTGGTGCCCGTGGAACATCGAGTTCATCCGCCGGATGAACGGCCTCGACACGGTTGCCGACGTGTTCGACACCGTCTTCGCTGCCGACTACATGGTGCTCGGTCTCGGTGACGTCTACCTCGGAGCGCCGGTCGCCACGCCGCTCGACCCCCGGCACCGTCTCGTCACCACCAAGTACAACCCCGCCCGCACGTGGACACCGGAGAACGCGGTCGGCATCGGCGGCGCCTACCTGTGCATCTACGGCATGGAAGGACCCGGCGGCTACCAGTTCGTCGGCCGGACCACCCAGGTGTGGAACCACCGGCACCCGCAACCCGCGGGCGCGTTCGAGAACGGCACCCCGTGGCTGCTCAGGTTCTTCGACCGTATCTCGTGGTACCCGGTCGACCCCGAGGAACTCCTCGATCTGCGGGCCGACCTCGCGGCCGGCCGAGGCGGAGGCGTGGACATCACCGACGGTACGTTCTCCCTCGCGCAACACCGCGAATTCCTCTCGGAGAACACCGAATCGATCGAGTCGTTCCAAGCGGTCCAGTCCGTTGCCTTCGCGCAGGAACGGGCGCGCTGGGAAGCCGGCGGCGCATGACTGCCGCCGACACCCTCACGATTTCGGGCACCCGCTTCGAGCGCACCTTGCTGGCGCGCCCGGGCGCGGCGCCCGACACCACCAGCCGGGTCGTCTGGCTGCAGGGTGCGAGCCTGTACTGCGATCTTCGTCGGCCCGCGGCGGAAGTCCCGGTGCAGGCCCGGTCGCTGGGCGCGACGAGCATCGACGACCTGCTCGTCCTGGCAACCCAGGACGGGTTCGCAGGGCGTCTGCTCTCCCACGGCGGGCATGTGGAATGGACCCGCACGGTGGCGATCCACCCACCCGGCCCACACCCGGACGCGGGCAGTCTGGAACTGCTCGACGCCACGACCGTGGCCGAGCACGGTGTCTTCGAGGACTACCTCGAGCACTGGCGGATCGGCGCCACGTCGTCGAGCATCGACGAATACCTGCTCGAAGACATCGAGACCGGTGCTCCCGGCATCCTGATCCGCGTCGGCGAAGACTTCGCCTTCGCCCGCGGCCGAACCCGTCCGATCGACGGGGCGCCGCTGCACGAGCAGATCCGGGGCGCCGGCACGTTGCCGGCGGCCCGGGAACTGATGAACTGTGAAATATCTTTCGGGAGTACCGGACTCGGGGAGTGGCGTATTACCGCCTCCACGCTCCCGTTCCGGGTCGGCGACATGCTCGACCCCGTGCCGGGCGAAATCCTGTCGACGTCCGACATCGACGTCGACGGCCGTCCGGTCATGCGCCGCTGGCGCCGACTCGATCTTCCCGAGACAGAACAGAAAGGCATGGCGTGACGTTCACCAGCATTCCGACCATCGACGTCACAGGACTCGTCACCGGCGATCCGGTGCACCGCGGCGCCGTTATCGCCGAATTGGGTCGTGCCGCACGAGAAATAGGGTTCGCGCAGATCGTCGGACACGGCATCGACCCCGCGTCGTTCGCGGCGGTGCAGCGTGCCGCCGAGCGGTTCTTCGCGCAACCGGACGATGTGAAAATGAAGGTGTACATCGGTAATTCGACCAACCACAGGGGATACGTCCCCGCCGGTGAGGAAGTGTTCGCGGGTGCGACTCCCGACCACAAGGAAGCCTACGACCTGTCGATAGACCTCCCGTCCGATCACCCGGACTATCTGGCAGGTAACCCCCTGCTCGGTCCCAACCAATGGCCCGAACTGGACGACTTCGCCGAACCCGTCTCCACCTACTACGACGCGGTCTTCTCGCTGGGACGACTGTTGTTGCGCGCCTTCGCCGAAGCGCTCGGAGAACCCGCGGACCTCTTCGACAAGCACGTGAGCACCCCGCCCGCCCAGCTGCGGTTGATCCACTACCCGCACGACCCCAGCGCCGCAGACCGTCCCGGCATCGGCGCCCACACCGACTACGAGGTGTTCACGCTGCTCCGGCCCACCGCCCCCGGACTCGAGGTCGTCAACGCAGACGGAACGTGGATCGACGTTCCCTACGCCGACGATGCGTTCGTGCTGAATATCGGTGACCTGCTGGAGATCTGGACCAACGGAGAGTTTACGGCGACGTCACATCGGGTGCGTAAGGTATCGCACGAGCGTTATTCGTTCCCGTTGTTCTTCAACGTCGACTACAACACGTGGGTCGAGCCGTTGCCTCAGTTCGTCACCACAGACGGACCGCGATACGACGGTGTGCGGGCAGGCGACCACCTGTTCGCGCAAACCGCGCAGAGCTTCACCTACCTGCAGCGCCGACTCGCCTCGGGCGAGATCACCCTTCCCGACAACGCACGACCCCTCTACTCGCTCGGACGCGAAGCTCAACGCAGCGCTCCTGCCGTCTGACCTCCTCATCTGGAGTTGCCATGATCATCACCGGTGTTGCCGTATGCCTCGTCGTTCTTCTCGGCGCAGGCTTCTATTCCACCCGTAAGGTCCGGGGCGATACGGGGAACTTCCTCCTGGCAGGACGATCCCTCGGGGCACCGATCCTCGCGGTGCTGCTCATGTCCCAGGTCATAGACTCCAACGCGACACTGGGCAGCGCGGATCTCGCTGCCGGGTTCGGGTTCTGGGCCGGTGCCGCGATGCCGCTGGGCGTCGCGCTGAGCGTGCTGATCGTCGGGCTGTTCTTCGCGAAGAAGCTGAGGGCGACCGGTGTCGTGACCCTGCCGGAGTACTTCGCGCAGCGTTTCGGGCGCGGCACCGAGATCACCGCCTCGGTCCTGACGGTCGGAAGCTTCGGCATCCTCCTCGCCGGCAACCTCGTCGCGCTGGGGTACCTTCTCGAATACTTCGTGGGGCTCGACTACACCGTCGCAGTGCTGGTTCTGATCCCGTTCGTTCTGGCCTACACGATGGCAGGGGGAATGTTCGCAAGCGTCTACACCGGTGTCGTGCAGTTCGCAGTCATGGCGGTCGGCATCGTCTGCCTGCTGGGATGGGTGGCGTTCGGTCCCGGATTCTCGGCTCCGGAAGGGCTCGGCATCGGCGGTCTCGGGCAGCTCACCGATCCGGCGCAGGGTGCCGCGATCAACTGGGCAACGCTGATCGCCCTCGGCCTCGGCAACATCGTCGCGATCGACCTGATGCAGCGGGTGTTCTCGGCGAAGAGCCCGCACGCCGCGCAGCGGGCCTGCTTCTCGGCGGCTACCGGCATCCTCGTCCTGTGCGTACCGCTCTCGTTCGTCGCACTTGCGGCAATCTCCATCGTCGGGGACAGCGCCGTGGACGGCCCGATCCTGTACGTGCTGCTCGGCGAGTACGCCCCGAAGTGGCTGTCGATCCTGGTGCTGTCCGGACTCGTGACGGCCTCGCTCACCACCATCAGCGGCGTCCTGCTCTCCACCGCAACTGTCCTGGTACGCAACCTCTTCCGCGTCGGCGGCGAACACGCCGCCATGTCCTCGGACGTCATGCGGGCCACCCGGCTGTGCATGCTGCCCATGGCGGCGTTCGGAGCGCTGGTCGCCCTGCGCGTTCCGCAGACCGGCATCCTGCTCACCCTGACCTTCGACCTGCTGCTGGCGTCGCTCGTGGTGCCGTTCATCCTCGGGCTGTTCTGGAAGCGGGGTGACGGCCGGGCCGTCGCCGCGGCAGCGATCTGCGGCATCGGCGTGCGCGTCGGCTTCTTCGTACTCACCCCGACGATCTACGGCGTCGACAACACCCTGTTCTACATCCCGAACGACCTCGTCACCGCAGCCGCCGACGGCTGGACAACCTTCCTCGGGGCGATCGTGGCGCTCGTCGCCTACGTGACGGTTGCACTGGTCACCCGGCCTGCGACGAAGCCGCAGCCGCCGGTGGTCGTGCCGGTCGTGGCTCCCGAGCGGCAGCCCGTCGCGGTGTAGACGTACCCCAGATACGACGGCGCCCACCGGGAAAGATTCTCCGGTGGGCGCCGTCGTGTGTAAGAGGGTGTTGCTACTTCTCGAAGACGATGTCCTCGACGAGCGTGTGCTGCTCGACGGCGGACGGCGCCTGCATGCCCGGTGCCTGATCGTCGGAGTGCGCGGCCTTGAACGAATCGGAACGCAGCCAGGCGAGGAAGTCGTCTTTGGAGTCGAACTCCATCGTGGACAGGTAGGGGAGACCGTCGGCCGCCGGACGGAGGAGAGTCGTGCGGTTGAGGCCGGGAACGCCGTCGAGGGTTTCGCGCATGCTGTCGACGAAGACCTTCTCGAATGCCTCTGCCGTCTCGGCGGGAACCTCGATGCGGTTGGTGATGACGTACACGATGGGGCCTTTCTCGACGGGCAGGACTTCTCCGGGAATCATACGCCGCAGGTGAACTGGGGTATTTGCGCGGTAAGTGGGGATCGGCTCCCGGAACAGCGTGCGCAACTCTCCACTCACCGCGCGGCTGCGGCATTCCGGGAGCGTGCACGGGTGACGGCGCGTGCGAACCGGCCCGCGACCACCTCGAACCGCTCCAGCTCTGCCCAGTTCCAGCGGACTACTTCCAGTCCCAGGTCGCGCAATGCGTCTTCTCGACGTTTCTCGGCGAGGAGGTCACGACGGTCCCGGTATTTGATGCTGCCGTCGAACTCGCCGACGATGCCGAGGCCGTCCCAGAAGAAGTCGAGGCGGTACCGTCGTCCGTCGCGCACGACCACCTCGCGTTGCAGATCCGGTGCGGGTAACCCGGACTCTCGCATACGGATCCGCGACAGCGATTCACCGACGCTCTCGCTTCTCCCGTCCAGAAAATCCAGAACCGACGCCGCGGCAGTCGTACCGGTGTGGTGTCGTGCCCGCGCGAGTACCGGGGCCAACTGCAGGCGTGTGTTCGGGTGAAGGCGTAGAGCGGAGTCTCCGGTTGCCACCGCCTGGTCGCGCGGCAGCGTGCGGGCGAGATCGACGACCGTCCTGGCGACCGACGTGACGGCGACTCCGCAGATATCCACGAGATCGTCATCGCCCCACGTCGTGTGGTGCGCGTGCAGGTGTGGCGTGATCCGCCCGTGTCGCGCCGGACGCGAGACGTGCACGCGGGTCAGAGGCACCTTCCAGATATCGAGACGATGGAGAACCGCCGCAGACACATGGCTGATCGCTTCACCCGGCTCGAGAAGCGAACCGACGTGGCGCGCGTGCACGCGGTGGCGCCCCGCCTCGTCGAGCGCGTCGTACTCGGTCCGCCGCAGGTAGACGCCGCGGGCAAGCGGGACGAGTGTGCCCGCGCGCAGCGCGTGCCGTATGTCGTTGTCCGACGCCCCTGCGGCCGTGAGCGACGTCCTCGTCAGCACTTCCGGCTCGTCCATGCAGCGGATCGTGCCCGATCAGGTCACGGGTCCGAGCGTTCGAAGGCAACGTACCGGCGCCCTTGTGGACAAATGCCGTGTCTGCGGACAAGTACGCGCGGATCAGAACAGGCGCGGAGTCGCGTGGGATCCGTCCCGGGCTTCGACGACCCGCGCATGCCACCGATCGACGAGCCACATCTCGACCAATTCCGGTCGCGTGGCCATGAGACCGGCCCACGTGTTGATCAGTTCGACGTACCGGTGATAGCGACGCACGGTGAAGTCTGCGACCGACGGGTCCTCGAGCCATCCCTCGTGCACGAGCGTCGATACACCGTGCTGGTCCAGCATCTGCGCGGGACCGGTGTCCGTGCGCGCCTCCACCGCCCACAGGTAGGACGCCATCAACGGCACACCCACTCCCGGAATGTCGGGCCATCCCGACCAGGTCTGACGAGAGGTGTCGGGCAGCCCTTTCGTCTTGGCGCAATAGTCGAGGACACCTTTGATCTTCGCGAACGGGTGGCGACCTTCGGGGGTGCGCACGTCGCGGACGTCGGGGAACCGCCGCACCGCTTTTCGTCGTGGATGCGCGCTGCGCCATGCCGCACACAGGAACAACAGGCCGAGAGCCTCGTGGTCGGCATCGATCAGGTCGCTACCCAACCGAAGGTCGTTGCGCTGCACCACCGCAGTGCCGGTGGTGACGATGCGGCCGTCGAGGTTTCGTCCGCGCAACCTGATCTCGTGTCCCGCGTCCTCGAGATGATCGTTCCACCACTGCAGATCGACCGTCACGCCGTCGTCGAGCACCTGAAGATCGAAGGGCCGTGCCCGGCACCACTCGGCACAGGCCTTCGGAGGCTCGAATCCTTCGTCGTACGGATGCATTCTCGTGAGCCTGCCACGGGCACTCGATGTTCCGTGCCCGACACACGCGGCGGCATCATCACAGCTCGGTTTCCATCTCCCGGAGTTGCCGTGCCCAGTCGAACTCGGCCTCGAGAAATGCTTCCCCTCCCGAAGCGAAAGCGTCGCGCAGGTCGGTGAGCGTGGCAATGAATTGGTCGATGCGCTCGCGCGCGGATTCCGGTGTTCCGGCGGCCTTGCGTGCATAACCGTCGGCGAGTTGTCGGGCGGACTCGAGGTCGCCGAAACCGTCGGTCCGTGTGAGCCCTTCCGACTGAGCCCGTGCCAACCCCAATTCGTGAAGCATTGTGTTGCAGATTGCGACGATCTCTTCGATGACGTGCGGTTCCAGTCGTACGAAGTGGCTCATTCAGTGATGTCCTAGCCGTCGATGAGAGGTTCGATGTCCGTGACAAGTTCCGTGAAACCCGCGCACCACTCCGTCTGGGGAACGCCCCTAGTGTGATCGGCGTTGTAGATGCGGCTCAATATGACGATTCCGAACTCCGACTCGAGTACGAAGGCACAGCTGCCAGACAGAGCTGGATCGACTTCCTGGAGAGCGCGTCGACCATTGATCACCGTCTCCGTCGCGACGTGCCCGTTCTTCGCGAGTTCTTCCTCGAGGGTGACATTGCCCGAAAGGATGATCAGGCTGTAACTGCGAAGGACGCCAGGTATGTGGAGCGTGCCTCGATAATCGCAGCCGAGAAAGCTGTAGGTGCCCATCGGCAACTCTTTGGGCCTCTTGCTCCTGGGATCGAAACCCGAAGACGCGAGCAGTTCGTCCGGAATATCCAGACACGGGTCGAACGTGATCTGCGGGCGACGCGAGTCGTCCACGACCCGCGGCGTCCTCGTCGTCGAGGTCGGCGTTTCGACAGCTTCCGGCTCGCTCGGCGTCGCCGCGCCGGATGCGCATCCCACCGCCGTCACCACGACAGCCAGCGATGCGACCGCTCGCACGACACGATTCCGCCCACCCACGCGACCCCCCGATCCGCTGATTGCCGCAGACGCTAGCACAGGGAACGCAGAACCGTATCGCCGCGATCTGCGCGCTCAATCGGGATCTACTCACGCAATAGCGTTGGCAGATAACAATTCACCGCGCAAATTCGACGGATTACCCGTTGGCGGCATCGAGCAGGCGCTGAATTTCGTCCTCGCCGATTCCGAAATCGCCGAAGCTGAGAATCCGGCCGATGGGCATCGACGCTGCCATGGCGAGGACCGCAGGATCGAGAGCCGGAGCCTGCCGGTCTCCGGACGCCACGAAGATCGTCGAGAGCGCTTCGGCGGCAGCACGGTTGGCCAGAACTTCACCGATCGACGACTCCAACGTCAACGGCACGTTCACGGCATCGCCGGCGACTTCCGCAGTCGCCGTGACCCGGATATCGCGGCTCGACGCGCCGACCTCCACGGTGTACAGGCCGCCCTCCACCACCCACGCATCGACACGGGGGTCCCAGTATGCGAGGTCCGATCGGCGAACCGCGATTCGGACCTCCCGCGACTCGCCGGGTTCGAGGAATACCTTCGCAAATCCCTTCAACTCGCGGGGTGCCCGCGACACGGCGGACGACGGCAGCGAGACGTACACCTGCACGACTTCAGACCCGGCGCGGTCTCCGATGTTGGTCACCGTGACGGTCACGGCCAGATCGTCGCCAGCGGTCACGGCCGCGGCGCCGTACTCGAAGGTCGTGTACGACAAGCCATGTCCGAACGGGAACGACACATCTTGGCGTCGTGCATCGAAGCCGCGGTAGCCGACGAACAATCCTTCCCCGTAGCGGACGTGCCCGTGCTCGCCCGGGAAGTTCGTGAACGACTGAGTGTCCTCGAGCCTGACCGGGATCGTTTCGGCGAGACGCCCGGACGGGTTGACTATGCCGAACAGCACGTCGGCCAGCGCGCCGCCACCCGCTTGTCCGAGCAGAAACCCTTCGACGATCCCGGGCACCTTGTGCGCGAAGCCGGAGACCCGCACGACACCTCCGTTGGAGAGGACGACCACCGTGTCGGGGTTCGCCGCAACCACGTCGTCGAGCAGTCGTAGTTGCTCGGACGGGAGTTCGAGATCGGGGCGGTCGAAGCCTTCCGATTCGAGTTCGGAGGGGAGTCCGAGGAACAGCACAGCCGCCTCGGCGCCGGCAGCGGCGTCGACGGCAGCCGTGCGGAGTGCGTCGTCGGCGGTACCGTCGAGCAAGTACCCCGCGGCAAAAGCGACATTCCCGGACGCGAGTGCGTTGATCTCGTCGAGTGGTGTGTCGATCCGGGTGGGATTGATCCGCGACGATCCCGCTCCCTGATACCTGGGAGTGCGGGCGAGTTCGCCGATCAACGCAACGTCGACGTCGAGAGGGAGTGGAAGCAGGGCGCGCTCGTTCTGCAGGAGCACGACGCTCGCTGCCGCAGCTTCCCGTGCGAGGGCATGGTGGTCGTCGGCGTTGTAGGTCGCGTCGGCGTCGGCGCGCGAGGCGACGCGGCCGACGAGGTCGACGACCCGCGCTGCTGCCGTGTCGAGCACCGTTTCGTCCAGCGCGCCCGACCGCACCGCGTCGACGATCTCCTGATCCGTGCGACCTCCGCTCGACGGCATCTCGAGGTCGAGGCCCGCTGCCACCGCCGAGACCCGATCGGCGACGGCGCCCCAGTCACTGACGACAAGACCGTCGAATCCCCACTCGCCTCGCAGCACGTCGGTGAGCAGCCACGGATTCTGCGACGAGTAGACCCCGTTGATGCGGTTGTACGAGCACATCACCGTCCAGGGACGTGCATCCTCGACCACGCGCTGGAAAGCGCGCAGGTAGATCTCCCGTAAAGGTCGCGGGTCGACGTCCGCCGACACCCGCATCCGATCGGTTTCCTGGTTGTTCGCCGCGAAGTGCTTCAGCGACGCACCGACACCCTGCGACTGGATACCGCGAACCAGCGCGGTGCCGAGGATGCCCGCGAGCAACGGATCCTCCGACAAATATTCGAAGTTCCGTCCGCACAGCGGCGACCGCTTGATGTTGATCCCCGGACCGAGCAGCACGCCGACCTGCTCGGCGCGGGCTTCGGACCCGAGCGCAACGCCGACACGTTCCAGAAGGGCCGCGTCGAACGAGCAACCGAGCGCGACGGCGGGCGGAAAGCAGGTCGCCGGTACCGAGTCGGCGAGCCCGAGATGGTCGCCGCCCTCGGACTGCTTGCGGACACCGTGCGGCCCGTCTGTGAGCATGATCGACGGAATGCCCAACCGGGTAAGCGGTTTGGTGAACCAGAAGTTCAGCCCGCTGGTCAAGCCCGCCTTCTCTTCGAGAGTTGCTCCGGCGACGATGCCGGCGGGGGAGCGGTTCGGTGCGTCCTCGGTCATCAGGCTCCTTCGACGGGGCTTCGCAGCAGCGTATCCCCGTCGAAGTGGGTGAGTGTGTGGGTCGGGAATTCGGGTACCACGACAGAACCAGCCGCTTCCAGGAGGATGTCGATGGACACCGTGACAAAACTGCTCGATCGCGCCGGACGAACGTACGCGGAGGATGCGGGCATCACACTGAAAGACACCCCGAAGCCCTTGTTCGAGCTTCTCGTCCTCGCGTTGCTGTCGAGTACGCGAATATCGGCGGATATCGCCGTCGCTGCGGCGAAAGAACTGTTTCAGGCAGGATGGCGTACCCCGGAGGCAATGGCGAAGGCGCCACGTCCGGACGTGATTGCTGCGCTCGGACGCGGTCACTACGTTCGGTACGACGAGAGCACTGCCACTCGGTTGCGCGAGATGGGCGAACGAGTCGAATCCGAGTACCAGGGCGATCTGAGAAAACTGGCACAGCGTGCTGACGGTGACGCTGCGGCAGCGGCCCGTCTGCTGGAGGAATTCGACGGAATCGGACCTGTGGGAGCGGAAATCTTCCTGCGCGAAGTCCAGGACGTGTGGACCTGGCTCCGGCCCTACCTCGACAAGCGTGCCCGGCAAGGCGCCGAAGCGCTCGGTGTGCCAGCAGAGTCGGAGAAATTGGAGAAGCACGCGCCCGACGGCCGGTTCGCTCCGCTTGCTGCGGCGCTCGTTCGCGTCTCGCTGGACGACGACCTACTCGAGGACGTGCGCGGCTGATCGGTCACGCACCTTCGACTGCCGCCAGGAGCATCTTCGCCGCTACCGAGATCAGCTTCGTCCGGTCGGCATCCGGGGGCCGGAGCAGGGCGATCCGGGAGCACAGACTCGCGGTGGCACCCATGACGATGAAGACCAGGTCGTCGAGTGCGTCGTCGTCGAGATCGGGGCGCAGGCGTGTAGGAATGATGCGCGCCAAGGGGCGGAGGGGGGCCTCGATGTCGGCCCAGGCGAAGCCGAACTCGGCCTCGTTCGAGGTGTAGGACACTCGCAGGACCGGGGCATGCTTCTCGAATGCGGAGGTGAGCCCTTCCACGACCGTGACCATCGCGTCGAGGGGCGCCTGGTCCATCGCACGGGCGATTGCCGTCGACAGCGCCGTGGTGATGTTGTGGACGGCCGTCATCCTCAGTTCGTCGATGATGGCGTCCATGTCCGGGAAGTAGCGGTAGACGGTACCGATGCTCACGTGGGCGTGTTCGGCGAGAGCCGTCGTACTGACGCGTGCCCCGGGCCGACGCTCGAGAAGCTCGTGAGTGGACGTGAGAAGGTGCGTACGCATCTCTCTGGCACGGCGCTGAGTCGGGGATGTTCGTACCCCTCTACCGGCTGAATTGCCGTTCGGTGTGCTGGTCACAAGAAATGAATAGTAAGTGAGGATTTCTCGTGTTTGCATGGAATGCATGAATCGACGCATTCCGCGCGAACTTGTCAACGCAGATCTCGCTGTGCGCCGCTACGGCGACCTCGCGAGCAGATGGCTGGACGGGATGTGGCAGGCCGACCCACTGGCCGACGCGGTCGTCGCCGACGACTTCGGTTCCTCCTCGGCCACAGCCGAAGTACGCAGGGCGTTGGCAGACGGTATCCACGCTGTCCCGAACGCTCCCGAGTCGCTACGAGCGCTGTTCACACGCCTCGACGACGAACCCGAGTGGCTCGACCACGACCGCCTGGACAACGCTGGCGATGCCCTCATCCGTCACACCCCCGTGATGGGCATGGTGCTCGGGGCGGCGTCGCTGCTTCGGGGTGCCGCCAGCGAGATCGCCGGGAAACCTCTCGCGCTGACCGGTCGTTACGTGAGCCAGCCGGCGGTGCGCTCCGTCGAGGTGGGGGAGTGGCTGCGGCATGTGATCGCGCGCGACGGAATGCGCCGCAACGGAGAAGGTTTCGCATTCACCGTCCGGGTGCGGCTCATCCACGCACACGTGCGCCGGGGGATCGTCGCGAGCGGACTGTGGGACGAGGACGCATGGGGAGTGCCGATCCCACAGCCCTATATGGCGTTCACCATCGCCGAATTCGGGCACATCTGCGTCGAAGCGATGCAGACGCTCGGCGTGCGCTTCACCCGGACGGAACTCGACGACATCTACCACCTGTGGCGTTACGTCGGGCATGTGATCGGCATGAGCGACGAACTCAACCTGTGTAAAGAAGCCGATCACGTGCTCGTCGAGGAGTTGTACCGGTTGACCTCTCCGGGACCGAGCCAGGACGACCGAGATTTCGTGGCCGCACTCACCGACGACTATCTCGTCCCGGAACTCGCGAACCTCCTGCCCGGAAACGACCGTGTGCGAACATCTCTCGCTCGCACGCTGATGCACTGCCTGCAGCGTGTCTTCGTAGGTGATGCGGAGGCCGATGCGCTGGGGATCCCGGACAGCCCGCTCAAGCACGTGGTGCGCCGGGCCGGCCCCGCGCTCGCCCTCGTCAACCGGATCCAGGAGCGGCGCTACCCGGACAAGGCTCGGACAACAGCGCGGGCGTACAAGGTTCGGGACGCAGCGATGGACCGTATGCGCGTGGACTACGGCGTCGCCCACGACCTGGTGGACGCCGCTCCCCGTTAACCATCTGAAAGGGAGGAAATGCGCGCCGGACGGAGATTCGCGCGGCGAATATCGTGAGCGAATCTCCGTTCGACGCGCAGATCAAGATCTACACGTCCCTGTCCGCGGTATCGAGTGCGCGTGCCCAGTCGAATTGCGTGTCGAGGAAGTCCTCGCCTCCCGACGCGAACGCGTCGCGCAGTTGGGTCAGAGTGTCGATGAACTGTTCGATCCGCTCGCGCGCGGATTCTGGTGTGCCGGCCGCCTTGCGGCTGTAACCGGCGGCGAGTTGGCGGGCGGATTCGAGATCGCCGAAACCGTGCGTTGCGGAAAGCCTCTCAGTTGCTTCCCCGACCTTGTGCAGCTCGGCAAGCATGGTGTTACAGATGGTGACTAGTTCGTCGATCACATGGGGTTCGAGTCGAACGAAGGCTGACACAGGTTTCCTCCCAAGCGGTTTCGGCTCAGCTCGTGATAGATGGTTCGAGCGCCGTTACGAGCGCTTCCAGTCCCTCGCACCATTCGCGTTGCGGCACGGGGCCAGGGTGGTCCTTGTGGTAAATCCTGCTGAAGATAACCATGCCGAAAGCCGTTCGGAGAACGAACCTGCAGGTCCCGCCAGTGGCGGGATCGATCTCGAGGAGGGCGGGGCGGTCGTTGATCATGGTCTCGGTAGCAACGTGACCGTTCTTTTGTAGTTCTTCTTCGAGTGTGACGTTGCCTGCCAGCACGAGAAGGCTGTATCCGCGGCGAACTCCGGGAACGACAGTGGGATCCCGATAAGTGCAGCCCAGGAACGTGTACGACCCCATCGGCATATCCGAAAACTCTTTGTGCGCCGCGTTGTAGCCGGCCTCCGTCATCACATCGTCGGGGAGGTCGAGGCAGGGATCGAAGGTGACGGGAGGACGTCCGGAGTCGTCGACGACGCGCGGTGTGCGCACTTCCGACGTCTCGACAACCGTCTCGGCTCGAGCACGTTCGTCGGGGGGTGGTGGAGACCCGCATCCTGTCGTGACAGCTATTGCGGCCACGAGAGAACACGTCGCCAAGCCCCGCCTGCTCATGAGCCCCCCGGATCCGCAGTTGGCGCCAGACGCTAGCACACCCGGTTCGGCGGAGCGGAACGAACTTCGGCGGAGTCCGCGCCCTCAGCCTGGTCCCGCAGAGAGGGCATCGAAGACGCGCTGAGCGAATGCCTGGTCCTCAATTCCCAGGATGTCCGCCCAGAAATACGCTGCTTCGGTGCCGTAGTCATGGCCGTGGCCACTGGGTACGTCAGCGGCGAACACCATGTCCAGGGTCACCTGCCAGAACGTCACGAACGGGATCCACGACATGCTCTTGTCGACATCGGCGCCGCGCTCTTCCCGGAGCCAATCGGGGCGGTTCAGGATCAGGTCGGTGGACCACCAGACGATCGGATCGCTCGGGTGCTGCCAGTACACGATGCGGGGGAACTCCCATTGGCGCAGTCCGGGGAGGTCGGTGAGATCCGCAGGTGTGGCGGCGAAGCGCACATTCTGACCGCCGTAGACGACGGGAAGGATCTCGCGACTGCCCGGGTCGCGCGAGTCGGTAATCCTGCGCCACTGCTCGGTGAAATCGGGGGTGCCCACCCACAGGGCACCGTCGGTGCGGGTGATCATGTCCTGCGCCCCGGAGAACGCCGACTGGCCGCCGTACGACCCGAGGGATTCACCGAAGACCAGTAGCTTCGGCCGTGTGTTCGGGTCCAGGTCGCTCCAGCGGTCGTACACGGCTTCGAACAGTGCGCGACCGGCGTTGCGTGGGGAAACCCGGTCGGCGAGGAACGCCAGCGGACTCGCCAGAAAGGAGTACTGCATCGCGGCGATCGCCGAGTTTCCGTCCGCGAGGTATTCGAGGCTGGACGCGACGTCTTCGTTGACCCATCCACGTCCCGTCGTGGTGGCGACGGCCAGATACTCCCGATCGAATGCGTTCGTGCGGTCGAGTTCCGCCACCACACGTGAAGCGAGGGTGTCCATCTCTTCGGGTTCGGACTGTCCTCCGGCGTTATCGATCGAGCGGTAACCCGCGTAGACCCGGATCGGCATCATGGCCGGCCTACCGGTGACCGCACCGATCTCCTCCGGTGTCGGTCCGCCGGCGACGAACGTCCGGCCTTCGCGTCCGAGCGAGTCCCACGGTTGTTCCGACGCGTCGGATCCGGACCGGTCGGGCGACTGCGGTTGCACGACACCGGCTGCGGTGCCCTCGTCGACCACCTTCGCCGACCCGTCGGCGATACGCGTGATCCCGGCCGCGAGCAGGCCCTCGAGCGCAAGAAATACGACGGCTCCCACCACCACGACACTCACTGCCCGCGCGACGGGCACCGGCAGAATCCGCACGACCTGCCGAGTGATGAACTGCGCGACACGACGCAGACCTCGCCCTATGAGAAGGAGGATCAGCGAGAGGAACAGGGCTACGGCCAGCACGCCGGGATAGTCCCAGTTGCTTCCGCTCTCGATGCCCACGAGTTCGCGGCTGATGTTCTGCCAGCGCGACCCGAGCGCGAGGAACGTCGGCACCACCACGATCGCGACCAACGCGAGCAGTATCCAGAGGACCTTTGCGGCTTTCGGTGGCACTCGGACGTCGAATCCGCATTTGCGTATCCCCCATGCCACCAGGACGCCGATCCCGTAGCCCGTCACGATGCTGATTCCGGTGGCGACCCCCTGCAGATACCACGCACGCGGAAGTAGCGAGGGCGTGAGCGACCAGCAATAGAATAGCAACGCCACCACCAGCCCGAGGAAGCTGAACCGACTGAGCCACTCCATGATTCCATGCCGCATTCGCATGGGAAGGGAGACGCGTTCATGAGGCGCGGGGGCCGGAGTGGTGTCGGTCGTCGTCGTCACGGGCGGGTCGCTTTCGTCGTAGGACGTTCTGCCGGCGGGCTGTAGTTCGTCCATTCCGTTTCGACTTTTGCGCCGGAGCCACGTCGAGGGGACGGAATTCGATGCCGTGCGACGAAAACTAGCAGAATGAGGGGGTAATTCTCGGGAGAAGAGGCCATGGAATTCCGATCGACAGCGACGGTTTCCGGAAGGCGCGTCCCGGCACAGTTCCGCGCGGCGATGAGGACTGATCTCGTCCGCACCGGGTCGCTGCGTCTCGATGCGGACGGAAGCGGCATATCGGTTGCTCCGGACCGGATTCGGCGTGATCGGCATGCGTGCGGTCGCGGCGTCCGAAAGCCCGGATATGCCCCGGAGACGTCCCGGCCGGTGTCATTCTGGAGAGTGAATCGCCATCGATCGGCGGGAGGCCGAGGATGAAAGCACTGGTATTTCATGGTCCGGGACAACGCGCGTGGGAAGACGTGCCCGACCCCACGATCACCGAACCGACCGACGCGATCGTGCGCGTCGACGCGGTGACGATCTGCGGCACCGATCTGCACATTCTCGGTGGTGACGTTCCGGCGGTGACGGACGGACGAATTCTCGGTCACGAAGCCGTGGGCACTGTCGTCGAAGTCGGCTCCGGCGTTCGCAATCTCATGGCCGGTGACCGCGTACTGGTCTCGTGCGTCTCCGCCTGCGGCCGATGCCGATACTGCCGCGAGGCGCGGTACGGCCAATGTCTCAACGGAGGCGGCTGGATTCTCGGACATCTGATCGACGGAACCCAGGCCGAACTGGTGCGAGTTCCGTTCGCGGACAACTCGACCTACAAGATCCCCGAGGGGGTCAGTGACGAGCAGATGCTCATGCTCGCCGACATCCTGCCCACGTCGTACGAGGTGGGAGTACTCAACGGGTGTGTGCGTCCGGCCGACGTGGTGGTCATCATCGGCGCCGGGCCGATCGGTCTCGCCGCGATTCTGGGCACCAAGTTGTTCAGTCCCAGCCATATCGTGGCCGTCGACCTCGCCGACAGTCGCCTGGAAGCCGCGAGATCCTTCGGAGCGGACATCGCTCTGAACGGTGGACGCGACGATGTCGCAGCGGTCGTGGGTGACCTCACCGGTGGGCTCGGAGCCGACGTCACGATGGAAGCGGTCGGCGTGCCGCAGACGTTCGAGCAGGCGGTGGCGCTTGTCCGGCCGGGCGGACACGTCGCGAACCTCGGCGTCCACGGTTCGCCCGCGACACTGCATCTCGAGGACATCTGGATCAAGGATCTGACCATCACGACCGGACTCGTCGACACGTATTCCACGCCCACGCTCATCGGGCTGGTGGCAAGCGGCCGGCTCGATACGTCGCAGATGATTACGCACCGATTCAACCTCGACGATTTCATGGAGGCGTACGACGTCTTCAGTCGAGCAGGGGAGACGGGCGCGCTGAAGGTGCTGCTCACAGCCCATTCTTCGACTTAATTCCCGGTCGATGAAGCCAGACATATCGGCGGAATGAGCGGCGGCGTTACAGGGTCGACCCGAATTCGGGGCCGAATTTTCACGCGTCGAAACCTCCGGTAAGAATGTCCGATCGGACCGAGTTTCTGCTCGGTCCGGAGGGACATCCGGAGGGGTAGACGTGATCGATCTTCGTGCGCCGGCGAGTGGAACCGTCACGCTGCCCCGAGGGCATCGCTGGGTGGTGGTCGATGTCGAGACCTCCGGTGTGCGTGCAAACGCCCACCGCGTGCTCAGCGTCGCCGCGCTCGCGTTGCGCGAGGACGGTTCGGTCGAGCGGGAGTTCTCGTCGCTCGTCGATCCCGGTTGCGACCCCGGGCCGGTGCACATCCACAACCTCACCCGCGAGCGGCTCGCGGGAGCGCCGCGCTTCGAAGACATCGCGTCGGAGCTGGCGGACATTCTCGCCGGCGGCACCGTCGTCGCCCACAACGCGTCGTTCGACTACGGCTTTCTCGACGCCGAGTTCCGGCGGGCGGGAAGGACACTTCCGGTGCAGCAGCGGCTGTGCACGCTCGCGTTGTCGCGCCGCCTCGACCTGGACCTTCCCAACTACCGGCTCGCGACGCTCGCGGAGCACTGGCAGATTCAGCAACTCCAGGCACACGACGCGTACGACGACGCTCGTGTGCTGACCGAAATCTTCCTGCGCAGCGCCGGAATGGCACAGACACTGCAACTTCCGCTGCCCGTCGTGAACTGTCGGAGCAGCAAGTCGGTGTACCCGGCATCGGTGACCCGGGTTCCCTGCCGGTGGAAGAACCCGGGCAAGTTCACGGACGCCGGTCTCGTGCAGGGTATGAAGGTCGTGATCAGCGGGTCGACCGCCACGCCGCGGACGGCACTCGCCGAGCGCCTCACCGAAGCAGGGCTCGACGTCCTCAACCAGGTGAGCCGGCAGACCAGTGTGCTGGTGTGCAACGACCCCGTCGTGCAGACCGCCAAGGTGCGCAAGGCGATGGCCGAAAGCATTCCCGTCATCAGCGAGCGACACCTCGACGACCTTCTCACCCGGGTCGCTCCCGGCGAGCCCAAGGTCGCCACCGTCATCGATGTCGTGCCGCAGGCACAGATCCCGGTGGAGACTCCGCAGGTCGTCACCGCCCCCGCCCCCGATGACACGGCGCCGGCACAGGGCTGGGCGCTGCAGGGCCACAAGCCCAAGTTGTGGTCGGGCCGAAAAGTACTGTTGCTGGGCGGAACCCATCTCGAAGCGGTGATGATGCGGTCACGCATCGCGCAACTCGGTGCCAGGCCCGCCCTCAACTTCACGGCCGCGGTCACCGACGCGCTGGTCCTCGGCGGCGGCGAAAGCGACAAGCGGATGCCCCGGGTGCTGCAACGCGCGCTGCCCGTCCTCACCCCCGACGACGTCAACGCCGCGGTGGAGAAGGGTGTGATCCCACCGCACATGCGGACCGAATCCCGAATGACGGCGCCGGTGCTGTCGCTCGGCGAGGTGACCGACCTGCCCGCGAAGATCACGTCCTGGTCGGTGAACATCGCGTGGAAAGCCGAAGCTGTCGACGACGAGTTCGACATCGACATCGTCGCATTCCTGCTCGGTTCGGACGAAAAAGTCGACACCGATGACGATTTCGTCTTCTACAACAACCCCGTGTTCGACGACGGGGTGGTGGAACTGACCATCGACGGCAGCAGTGAGCAGTGCGTCCGCGTCGACCTCGCGTCGCTGCCCGCCGAGTGCGAGCGCATCGCCATCGCGGCGGCTATCGACGGCGACCGTACCTTCGGTGACCTCGGCGCCGTCTCCGTCAGCGTCGACAGCGACGACGGCACTGCCGCGACCTTCGTTCTCGACGCCGGGACCACCGAACGCACGATGGTGCTCACCGAGATCTACCGCCGGGCAGGCAAGTGGCGTCTGCGGGCGGTGGGGCAGGGCTACGACGACGGCCTTGCGGCCCTTGCGGTGCGGTACGGGGTCGACGTCGATGCCTGAACGGTCACGGGTACTGCCGTCGCGAGATCTGCGATGAGCATTCGTATTCCCCAGGAGCCGAGGTTCGCGCATGTCACCGAAGAAGTGGTGTGGCGGGCGCTGATCGATCAGCTCGGGCCGAACGACCTCGTGGTCGCGAACCAGCGCGTCACCGACCACGACAAGGACCACGAAATAGATTTCGTCGTGGCGCTCGAGGGCTACGGTGTGATCTGCCTCGAGGTCAAGGGCGGGGGAGTCTGGTACGAGAACGGCGCGTGGTATCAGCGTCGCCCGGGCGGACCCGCCGTCATCGATCCGGTGGGACAGGTGCGAGGCGCAATGTACGCGTTACGCCGGTACGTCGACGACGATCCCCGCCGTCCCGTCGGCCACGTGCGGTGGGATCACGTGGTCGTGTTCCCCAACAGTTCCTTTCCCGCAGACTTCGCCTTGCCGGAATGTCCCCGCTGGAAGGTGGTCGACCGTGACGATCTGAGCGGAATCGTCGGCAAGCTCATGAAGGTGCTCATCGATCAGCACGTCGCGAGAACCGGGATCGACGCGGATTCGATCCTCGAACTCGCAGATGTGCTGTCGGGGCGTGGATTGCCTCAGCGCGACGTGGTCTCGCGCGCACTCGAGAACGAAGACGCCGGCAACTTGCTCACCCAGCAGCAAGCCGCGGTACTCGATGCGGCGCGTCTGCTTCCCCGCGTCGAGATCCGCGGAGGAGCGGGAAGTGGCAAGACCTTCCTCGCGATCGAAAAGGCTCGCAGGCTCACCAAGGAGGGCAAGCGTGTCGCGCTGATCTGCTATTCCCACGGGCTCGCGTCCTACCTCGAACGCGTCACCAGGGCACTGCCACGGAAACAGCGTCCCGCCTATGTCGGTGAATTTCACAAACTCGGCCGACGCTGGGGTGCCCCGGAAGGTCCGCCGGAGAGCGTGCGCACGGAAGAAACCGTGGCGTTCTGGGAGCATGTGCTCCCGGCGCGAATGGCGGAACTCGCAGCCGAACTTCCGAACGGGCAGCGGTTCGACGCCGTGGTCGTCGACGAAGCGCAGGACTTCGCCGACGATTGGTGGCGGCCGGTTCTCGCTGTATTGAGAGACGAGGATGCCGGCGAGATCTACGTGTTCAGCGACGAAGGGCAGCGGGTCTTCGATCGGGAAGGTGTTCCCCCGGTTGCGCTGGTGCCGTTTGGTGCTCGATCAGAACCTCCGCAACACCAAGCAGATCGCCGGGTGTTTCACACCGCTCGTCGGGCAACGCATGCGATTGCTCGGCGGCGACGGACCCGACGTCACCTTCGTTCCGTGCGCACCGGAAGATGCGCTCGATCGCGCCGACGATGCCATCGAGACGTTGCTCGAAAGCGGTTGGCGGCCCGAGGATGTCGTGCTCCTCGCGACCGGGAGTCGACATCCGGAGCAGGTCGAGAGGCAGCAAGCCGGGCCTGAAGCGTACTGGGAGAGTTTCTGGGACAGCGACCAGGTGTTCTACGGTCACGTCCTGGGATTCAAAGGACTCGAGCGTCGGGCCGTCGTGCTTGCCGTGAACGAATCACGGCCGCAGGAGCGATCGCGGGAACGATTGTATGTGGGGCTGTCCCGGGCACGTGACCAGTTGATCGTGTGCGGGGATCCGACATTCATACGGACGGTCGGTGGAGAGGAGTTGCTGAAACGGCTGGGCGGGGTGTGAAGCCCCGCTGCCCACGACTACCAGCCGAGCGTAGCCTTTCAGCTTCTCCCGGTGCGGACTCGTCTCGAGACTGTCGCGCACTCGGCAGAATTGGCGGTGACGCCGGCTTCGATTCCGCGGTTGTACGTGAATCTTCACTCGCCGCGGGAGCTGGTTAACAAGCCGGTGCCTTCTGGTTCGCGCTTTGTCGAAGCCACCGGCTAGGGACGCAGCCAGGTACCGGACGCGGACTTGGCTCTATCGGGCGGACACCAGGGGTGGTTGCTCCGACCGACGAATGGGGATGCGGTCGCCTGCTCAGTGAGGGTTGATGAGCCGAACCGTTGTCGATCTGCGCGCTCAATGGTGATTCGCTCGCGCATTTCCGTGCGCGGATCCCCGTTGGGCGAGCAAATAGCATGCATGGAAAGCCCGGCGTCGGCTGATTGCTCGCAACTGGTGCCCCTGCACTGTCCTGGCGGTAACAGCAGGGGATTTTTACGCAGGTCGAAGGGTAGTGTCGGCGGAATTCAATGCACTTGTGCGGGGACGAGGCGGGACCGGACGCGGACCCGTCGGAGACGGTTTCTAAGGTGGTGTGGTCCGTTGCCGTCGGCGGGTGGAAGCAGGGTGTGGAGTGGACGTCGCGTCGAGGGATAACGATCCCGAACTGAGGGACCGCGTGCAACGCCTGCTTGCCTTCATGGCAGAGCTCGTCCAAGCCCGCAGCGCACCGGTTCGCATCGTCGACAAACACCGTGCCGTGATGTCCCTCGAGGAGGGAAACATCAGAGCCGGCCTGAAAGCCCACGCCGCGTCGGGTGAGGTCTTCCTGCGCGCGCGTCGTGCTCAGCTCGAAGACCCGCCACTCCCTTCCGGAGAGTTCGCGACGTATGTTCGCGGAGATATCGGCGACTCCGACATCGAACCCGCACTCGACCCGACGGCCCCCGACACCGTGGCAGGGTTCGACGCCTGGCTCACGGACTGGCGGACATGGGCGGCTGCCGACCGTGAACGACGAGCCGCATCGCATCTGTACACGTTCCTGCAGCGAACGATGCTGGACCTCGAAGACCAGCCTGAATCGCTCGAACTCGTCGTCGCGTCGGGTTTGCTGCATCTGTCCGAGCGGGTTGCGGGCGCGCGGGTTCGGACGCACCTGATCACGCAGTCCGCTCTGATCGAGCGGCACGGCGACTCCGGCGACCTGGTGGTCCGGCTCGATCCCGGCGCCGGCCCGTCGTTGGAAGACGTCCAGATCCTCACCGGACTGGAGGTGTTCGACCCGTCGAGTGTCCGGGAACTGCACGACTCCCTTGTCACTCAGGTCGCGTCGCCCCTCGACCCCGCCGCCCGGGCGTTCTTGAAGAGCTGGGCCGAGCGCGCGCTCACCCTGCGTGTCGAGGTCGCCGAGCGTGCAGAAGAAGCATCGGCGCCCGACGCATTCGTCACCCCGTCACCGGCACTCGTCCTGCGCAAGCGCGGTGCCCACGCGCTCATCGAGTACTACAACCGCATGACCGAGTCCGCCGCCGACGAAGCGAACCCGGTGCCGCTCGGTTTGGCGCAACTCGTGGAGGCGATCGAACCGGCGGACCGTGTCACATGGCTCGACCGCATCGGCACGCCGTCGGGTCTCTTCACCGGGGATCCGCTGCTTCCACTACCCGCGAACGAGGAACAACGCGAGATCCTCGACCGGCTCGCGGGTGACAGCGGCGTCGTGATCGAAGGCCCACCGGGTACGGGCAAGACCCACACCATCGCCAACATCGTGTCCGCGTTGCTGGCGCGTGGCCAGCGCGTGCTGGTCACCAGCGAGAAGGCGCAGGCGCTCCGTGTACTTCGGGACAAGCTCCCAAACGAGCTTCAGGACCTGTGTGTTGCGGTGACCGACCCGGTCGACGGCGGGTCTGTGGAACTCACCCGCAGTGTCAGTGAAATCGCCATTCGCAAAGCGCAATTCAACGCGCGGCGCGCGCAGGAACGCATCGACGAACTCACCACGCAGCGGAACGATGCACTCGGCCGTCGAGCGACGCTGATGGAACAGATCCGGCAGGCGCGAGCCGAGGAAGCATCGGTCCATGCCGAGGTCGCTGCCGGCTACGAGGGGACGGTTGCCTCGATCGTCCGACGGGTCCGCGCACAACAACCCAAATACGAGTGGCTGCCCGCACCTCTCCTCACCGACGCCCCGCCGCTGACGGTCGACGAGCTCGTCACCCTCCATGCGCTCCATCAGCGGTCGAGTGTCGAGCGTGCGCGACGCCGGCACCAACGCTTCCCGGAACTGTCCCTCCCCACCCAGAGGGAACTCCAGTACGCGTGCGCTGCCGTCTCCCAGGCATCGAGCGGCACCTCGAACGACGAGATGCAGGGATTGCTGCGGATACTCGAGGGGCATCCCTCGAGGCACTCGCCCACATCCGCGACCGGTGCGAGCAGTTGCAGGGCGCCCTGAAGGATGCAGATCGGCTCGACGCTCGAATTCGTCGCGTCGCCGACGACGTCCTGTCGGGGAAGGCTCAGCATCTGTGGGGAAAGACCGCCGAACTCGCAGGCCTCGTGCAGGACGCGCAAGAGGCCGACCGGATCGTCGGTGCCAGTTCGGTCGAGGTGCCGGTGGTGGGACCGCTGGCCTTAGAGGCCTACGACGCGCTCGCCCGCAAGCTGGAGGCGGGCGAAACGTGGCGCAGTGGATTCGCTCGGTTCCTGAGAAGCGACGAACAATCAGCCGTCGAGGCGCTCGGTGAGCCGGCGACCGTCGACGGCGTCGCGGCTACCACCGCCCACACGGTGCGCATCGTCGCCGAACATCTCCGTGTGCTCGAGGCGATCCGGGTGGCGGGGGTCGTCCTGCGCGACCTGGGCATCGACATCGAGCTCGACGAGTCGCGCAGCCGTGCTGTCGGCACCCTCGCCTTCATCGACCGCGACCGCGTCATCATCGACAGTCTCGTGGCACGGGTTCGAGACGTCGAATCGGCGCTTCGCGATGTCCATCCCGGTGCGCCGCGGATCGCGAGCGTCGAACAGGCGCGGTCCATCGCGGAGTCGGCACGGGCCATCGCCGCGACGGGCACGGCGGAAGCAAGCAAGAACTGGCTCGAATCCATCGGAATGTACGTGCGGGGACAGACCGCCGGGGGAGCGTCACCCGAAGGACGCGCGCTCGCACGCGCCTTCCACGAAGCGGACTTCGAGGCGATCAACGCGGCACTGGACGCGTGGGACCGTGCGGTCGGTGAACAACGCGAGGAGCTGGAACTCGTAGCGCTGCAGGCGCGTTTGACGACTGCTGCACCGGCACTCGCGCAGACCCTCGGAGACAATCCGTTGAGCTTGGCATGGCCGGTTCGTCTCGCCCACATCGACGATGCGTGGGCGTGGCGACGCGCAGACGACTGGGTGCGGCGCTTCCACGAACGTAGCGACGACGGGCAGTTCGAACGCGAACTCGACACAGTCGAGAAGGACATCACGCGTCTCACGACGCAGCTCGTCGAGGAGAAGGCGTGGAGTGAGTGTCTCGCCCGCACGACTGCCGAACAGGTCCAGGCACTCCATTCGTACCGCGACCATGTCGCGAGCATCGGTAAGGGAACCGGGCGGTATGCGGAGCGCTACCGGGCCGCGGCGCGCGAGGCCATGCAGGTTGCCCAGGGTGCGGTGCCGGCGTGGGTGATGCCGTTGCAGCAGGTACTCGCTTCGATTCCACCCGAACAGAATTCGTTCGACGTCGTCATCGTCGACGAATCGAGCCAGGTCGACATCAGCAGTCTGTTTCTGCTGTGGCTGGCGCCGCGTGTGATCGTCGTCGGCGACGACAAGCAGTGCGCACCGAGTGCCGTGTCGCTGGGTGCACTCGACGGCGTCTTCACTCGTCTCGATTCGTACCTGCCCGATATTCCGAATTACCTGCGCGACAGCTTCACTCCGCGGTCGAGTCTGTTCTCCTTGCTCCGGTCGCGGTTCGGAAGCATCATCCGGCTGCGGGAACACTTCCGGTCGATGCCGGAGATCATCGCGTGGTCCAGCGAACAGTTCTATGCCGACGATCCGCTGGTTCCCCTGCGGCAGTACGGGTCCGACCGTCTACCGCCACTGCGCACCACGTACGTCGAGAGTGGCGCCGTCACGGGACAAAACTCCACGTTGGCGAACCACGTCGAAGCCCATGCCCTCGTCGACACCCTCGTGCAGTGCGTCCAGGACCCCGCCTACGACGGCAAGACGTTCGGCGTGGTCGTTCTACAGGGACAGTCGCAAGTCGACGTCATCCAGAACGAACTGCTGGACCGGCTCACCCCGGCCCAGTGGGAGGAACGCAGGTTGCGCGTCGGCACGCCCCCGGATTTCCAGGGCGACGAGCGGAGTGTGGTGTTCCTGTCGATGGTCGTGGCGCCCGACCAGAACATCGCGGCCATGACGCGGACCGAATACCAGCGACGATTCAACGTTGCGGCCTCGCGTGCTCAAGACCAACTGTGGTTGTTCCATTCGCGGACGCTCGACACGCTGCGGCGCACCGACCTGCGGTATTCGCTGCTCTCCCATATGCAGTCGACGTCGACGCTGCCCGCCGCACCCATGCCGGACGGTGTCACGCGTGACGAACGACACGAGGCGTTCGACAGTCTCTTCCAGCAGGAGGTGTTCCTCGACATCGTCGGCCGCGGATATCACGTGAACCCGCGCGTCGAGGTGAACGGCCACTTCATCGATCTGGTGGTGACCGGCGCAGCGGGCAAGCTGGCGGTCGCGTGCGACGACGGGCAGTGGCACACCAGTCCCGACCGGCAGCGAGCCGACCTGGAGCGAGAGCGGGAACTGCACCGGAGTGGGTGGAAGTTCTGGCGGGTGCGGGAGTCGGAGTACTACCTCGACCCGGCTGCGGCAATGACCGGACTGTGGGGCGAGCTGGAACGTCGCGGAATCACACCCGGCCGGGTGGATATGCAATCGATCGCCGGGACGGACGATGACTGAAACAGCTTGGTAGCAAAGGTTCTCGGCCGGGAACGTTACAGTGCGTCTTTCCACCCGCTTTCTTCAGCAAAAGTACACAAGTGCCTGATATTTGTTGATTTGCAACAACTCTCAGCGAAGGATCCCCGAAGACATCGTCTCTTGGGGATTCTTCGTATACGGAGGGTGCGGCGTCTACGACGGTAGGGCGATGAACGTCAGCGGATCCGAATTCTCGAAGCGGTCACTGACATTGCCCACCAAGCCACCTTCGACGGCGGTGTCGCCGAGCAGATCCAACTTGCGTGCCGACGCGCCTTCCGAGAAGTCGAGATCCTGGAGGTCCACCCACACGATGTTGGGGCGCGTCGTCGACTCGAAGACGTAACGCTTGCCCGTCAGATCTGCGACGGTCTGCCAAAGCGTCTGCGATGCAAACGGTTTCCCGGGATCCGGCACTCGGAACGGTTGTGCGACGTTGCGGATGACGCTGAACATTCCCGCGATGGCCTGAACCTGGCTGTCGGGGACGGGAAGTCGCCCGACGTAGTGAGCCGCGCGGGCGAATCTGTCGGGTGCCGCATCGGTGCCGGGGAGAGGTTCGTCGCCCCCGAACCCCTGGACGCGTTCGAGCAGTTTCAACTGCTCGCAGTAGGTGGGTGAGTTGGTCATGACTGTGTAGTCGCGGCTGTGCCACACCGTGGGCTTGCCGTCGAGGTATTCGATGATCGCGGAATCGCCGGTCGCATCGTCGAGGGCGAGGTGAACCGCCGGCACCTCGCCGGTCGCGGGATCGCCCAGCGGCACGACCCGCAGTTCGTTCTCCTCGACGTACGCGACGGCGTCGGCGACGGTGGAGAAATTGTCGAGGAAGTACTGCATCCACACCGCGACGCTCAGCGCGGGTTTGCTGGTGTCGCGGTGCCCGTAGTCCGACTCGGTCAGCCACAGGACGTGCCCCGCCAACCCGGCTTCGTTGAGGCCGTCGACGGTCATCACGTCGTAGGCTCCCGCAACCACGCTGCCGTACTTCGACGTCCACGAGAGTTGCCCGCCGACCCCGTCGTCACGTGTCATTCCCCGGGGTAACGCCCACAGGTTGGTGGCGGTCTCTCGGTGGTAATCCATGTTCCGGCCTACAAGCACTTGACCGGATGGGCCGTGCCACACGACTCGGGTGCACATACGCGACACCTTTCCGCGGGAGTTCCGCGCATCGGCAGTTTCCAGTACCTGTGACTCGGCGTATCCCGGTTCGCATTCCTGTGCCGATTCGCAAGGGATTTCGATGTTGTATCACGGGGTGACAGAACGATGTCGTCAACGATACAGCCGGGGATCGACTGTGGGGGTGAATTGTGTGGTCATTCGTCCGGGACAGTGCCCCGAGGATCGCTTTGACCCGCACCTCGTCCTCGATTCCGAGAACGGGCCTTCCGGCGGCAAGATGGGAAATACCCGTCCGATCTCGCATGTCGCGGCAGAGACGGGAATCTCCCGAGCGTGCGCCAGCAAATGGATGGCCCGTTACCGCGAACACGAACACGGCGAGCTCGGTCTGCTCGACCGGCCCAGCGTCACTCACCACCAGCCCACGTCGCGCAGCATGGTGGATCTTGCGCAGCGCAAGGCCGACGAGGCCGGCGTGGGTATCGGCGGTCACCACCTGCACCCCGAACAGGCCCTGGGCGACCAGTCCGCGGAAGAAGATCAGTCAGTCGGCGCCGCCTTCGGCGGAGGTGACATCATGCCCAGGATTGCGGTAGCCGTCGGCGTTGACCCCGACCTCGACCAAGGCATGGATGTTGACGACTCGGCCGTTCTCGCGGGCTTTGGGCACGAGGGCGTCGGCGGCGATGAATGTGTGCGGGCCCTGGTCCAAAGGCCGGTTTCCGAAACGCGTCGACCTGCCCGTCGAGTTCCTTTGCCATGACGCTGACCTGCGGTTTCGGCAGTGAGGTGATGCCGAGGGTGTCGACGAGTTTCTCCATCCGGCGGGTCGAGACCCGAGCTTGGATCTAAACCGACTCGCCCCGAGCACGGTTCAGAGCTCACGGGTTTCAACATAGTTATGGGACATCCGGTCGCGGCTCGATCACGTATACGTTCGTTGTGAGCAAGTAGGGGTGATGGATGGACGTATTGATCCGATCACACGTAGACGCGGATGATTTCGATTCCCAGCTGCGCCGAGAGGTCATGGCTCGGCTGCGCCACCGTCATGCGCGAATATGAGACACGTTGTGCTGTTTGTGTATTCGAGCCCGGCGACCTGCTGGATGCCGCACATATTGTGTCTGATGCCGTCGGCGGCGAGTTCATGGGCGATGCGGGCTGCGGACCATTTGTGGGTCCGACGCAGGGTTTTGAACCGGCCACCATATGTGCCCGAGCTTTCCTGAGCGCCCAAAATGCGTCCGAAAGTCCCTCCCCGAGAACCCTCGGCAAGTCGGTTGTTGCGGCTTCGGAAAGACTCTCTATGTCGGGGTGGATGGACTGAATGTCGTTTGGGCGAGTAACTCGACTTTCGGGATTGCGAACTCGACCAGAATCTCGGCAGACTCGAGCGCATCGGCCGTGACGAATATGTTGGCGGAGAGTGCGCCGATAGCTACCGATGCAGGGATCGGATCGTCGCTCATGTGCCGACCTTCAGAGCTCCCATACCTGGTCGGGATCGTCGAGTGCGGCGCGAATCTGGCCGAGGTCGCCCAGATCCGCGAGGGGAGATGTTCTGGCGATGTCGACGATTCCCCGTAGCACGTCAGTGATTGCTTGCGTGTTGTCTTGCTCGAGCGCCTGGTCGAGTCGGGTGAACAAAGCGTCGAAGGTTGTTCGCCGCTCCGCGAACGCTTGCTCGAAGTATCCCCTGACGATCGACTCGGCGGATTTGATGCGCTGGACCTCCGCGGCTGCATAAGTGTGGAGTCTCGCGCGCTTCGTTTGCTCGACGGCGTGGATTTCGATGCACTCCTGCGCGGCTGAAACCAACTGGGATAGCGCGGTGAATCCGTCGGCGGCGGAGATCGCGCGTCTCACAGGACCTAACACATCGCCTTCGTAGATTTTCTGATCAGGCTTCTTCGGCGCCACTGCCGTCTCCTCGGGTCATGGGGCGGTACCGTACGGCCACTTTCGCGCTGTCCTCGGTCAGTTCGCCGTCTTCGTCGAGGACGGGAGTCGCAGCGACATCCCGGACGGCCACGGTGAGTGCCATCGCTTTCTGGAAACGGGATGCATGGACACGTGGGTCGAAACCCTCCGAGTCGAGAAGGTCCAGTGCCGCGACGGCTTTGGTGGTCAATGTGCGGAGGAGGTCGCGGAGCTCGTCGATCCGCTGGTCGATACTCGTCAAAAGCGCATCGGTGGTGCCTAGTTCGGCGTTCGCGATCTCGATTCTTGCTTGGAGTTCGGCGGCTTCGGTGAGTGCTTTCTCGCCCTGGCCCTTGATGACGAAACCACTGATGAGTAGTGCGGGACCGAGGGTCACGACATTGAGTGCGGCGGCCCCGAGCGCCACTCCGCCGCCGCCAGCCGATAATGCGCCTCCGCCGAGCCAAGCCATAGCAGCGCTCTGTGCGGCCGCACCTGACAGGCTTGAGATGGCAGCCCCCGTGCTGGCAACTCCGAAGCTGGTGGCGGCGGCCGAGACTGCGGAAGCAGTTCCCACTCCGGTCGCCGCCGCACCCATCGCGCCGCTGATCCACCCGCCGAGGTTGAGTTCGAGTCCACTCGGCCCGTCGAAATAGGAGATGCCTGCATGAAGGCCGTCGGCGAGTAATTTCTCGTTGTCCCGGACCTGCTTTTCGTGGCGGCGAAGGAACTCTGCCATTCGCAACACGACGTCCACCAGCGATTGTTGCTGCAGATTGCCCAGCGCTTCGAGTTCGGCATTCGTCTTGCCTATGCGTTCCTCGATGGCATCGCGCCGCTTCGTGTATCGCTCCACGGCCGTTCGCAACTGGCCCGAGGCCTTCTTCCGGTCGGCAATGCCCCTGCCACCGAGAGCGACACCGCCGCCACCGGTCACGGCACCGATCGCGATCAGTGCGGCAGGTATCAGGGGTAGGACCATGTACTTTCCTTCATGCGGGTTGGCTGAGTGTGCCATCGAAATCGGATAATCAACCACACGGTGGTGTTGAAGGTCGAAGTGCGTAGGCATCAAGTGTGGCGAGTGCGCAGGTGTGGTGGCCGGCGCCGAAACGGTGTGATTATGGCAGGGGCAGTTCAGAAAGGTGACTTTAGGGGATTGCGGGTCTTCTGACTGTCCCCTGTTCGAATGATCGACAACGACCTCGGCAGATGCCTGACACCCCGGCGCCTTACGGGCAACTGCAGTACCTCGAAGATCACGCTCACTTGCTGCACGTCGCAATGCGTTACCCTTGGCGCCGGAATCCGGGTGGGGAACACCGATGGGGATCGGTGATCGGATCTAGGGGGAAATGTGACCAGTGCTGTGCGAGAAGTACCGCCGATCGTTTATCTGCCGTGCATCGAGAGAGTGACCGATCCGGCGGACGCAGTGATCGAGTTGAGACGCACTAAAGATGGCCGGACGGCGCTTCTGGCCTACTCCGTCTTCGACGGGTTTCAGAGGTGTTGCGGGGACCTCAAACCGTGGGTTGCACTCCCGTCGGTTGCCTTGGAGGCTCTTCACCGCGCTGACCCGTTCGACCTGCTGCTGCTGGACGTTGTCACGCCAGAGGGACAGGTGCCGGGGGAGTGAGCGTTTACGTCGATCACACTGCACTCGAGGAGATCACGGCGACGTGCGGCGCTGCCAGTAGGACTGTCGGGGAAGTCGGCGAGACCGTTCCGTTGTCGGTCGATGCAGGGGACGCGACGGCGCTCGTACTGGGGATCGCGGCGCTGCTGCTCGAGAACGGGGGCGAGTTGGTGGCTGCTCTCGCGAAAACCAGCGTTGTCGTCGCAGAAATAAACACCGCGTATCGCAACGGGGATCACGATCTCGCCTCCGACCTGACCCGAGCGTGGACCGAATGAGTCAGCCGCTCGATACCCGCCTGCCCGGTGACCCCGAATCCATTCGTACCGTGAGTCGATGGCTCAGCGAGAAACTCGCGGCCGAAGTGGACAGGGCGGTCGATGCGATGTACGCGGCTCGACGCCTGGCGGACGGTGGATGGGAAGGCGCGGCAAGTGAAGACTTCCGGAAGCTCATCACTGCTGACGCACAGACCGCGGAGCGCTTTGCTGAGGCGATCGCCGACTGCGGGCGGCACATCGACGACCTGGCCGGCCAACTGCGATCCGCCCAGTCGGATCTGGAGCGCGCACGCGACGCGGCACGGGAATCCGGATTGGCGGTGGAAGGCGGGCTGATTTATCCACCGGGAACTCCGCCGTCCGTTCCCGGCGTACCGCCGGAGGACGCGTCGCCGAGCGTTGTTTCGGCCTATGACGCCGCTGTGTCGGCACGACGTCGACATGACGAGCTGACCGCAGCCTTCGAGATCGCCGACGCCGCAGTGAGAGCCGCGAGATCTGTCTGGATGATCGCGCTGGAATCGACCCGCAACGTTGGGGCGGAGATTACAAGCAAATGGTTCTTCTTTGCCACCAACTCGGTGAACGGCATATCCGGTGCACTCGCTGTTGTGAACGCGGCCGCATTGAGGAAGAACGCAGCGTTCTTGGCCGGAGAAGCGCAGAAGTACGTCGACCTGGCGCGATCGGGAGTACCCGGTACACCAGCCTCGGTGATCTACCGAGATTTTGATCTCGGGAGGGCTCTGGCCCATCGTGCCGACGACGCGGCAGCCGCGGCTGTCAGGTCTGACGGCCTGGCGCGAATGAGTGGTATCAAGCTCGGCGGAGCTTTGGCGGTTGCAGGCGTGGCATACGACGTACTTGCCACGGACAAACCGGTTGGTCAGGCGGTTGTTTCCGGGGCTGCGGGATTCGGCGCCTCGTTGGCAGCGGGTGCGGGGACCGGTGCCTTTTTGGGGTCGGCTGTGCCGGTCCTGGGGACAACGGCAGGGGCGATTGTCGGCGCAGCCGTGGGATCAGCCGCAGGGCTCGTCACATCAGGTTCGGTAGACGCTTTGTACGCCAACGGGATCGGGGATGTGGGAGGTGCTGTTTCAGCCGGTGTCGACGCGGTCACCGAGGCCGGATCAGCCGTTGGCGATGTTGTGGAAGGTATCTGGGATGCACTATTCTGATCAGCTCTCACGACCGATCGAATGGTCGGCGCGAAGATGGACTCGACGCCTGGTGCTCTCGGTGATCGTCATGTCGGCGTTTTCCGTTCCCGCGCTACTCATTGCGGCAGGTGGACTCGTGATAAGTGATCCATACCTGGCGAAATATGGAGTGTTGTTCAGTTGCGTGTTAGTGAGCGCGATTCTGATGCCCTTCGCGGCGAACGCGCGCAGGAATCGGATGGGCTCTATTCACACCATCGAGTGGAACGGTGTGCCGGCGACTGTCATCGAAGGGTCGCGGATCGTATTCGCAGTGGTGACGACATTTTTCCTCGCCGGGGCTGGACTCTGCCTGTCGGCTGCAGCGGACATTCTTCGTCATGGCGGTGGTGGAGGAACGATAGTGCTCGTCATCTTGTTGAGCGTGTTCGGATGTGTTGTGGGCTTCTTCCTTCCCATGATGCTGGCCGGGAGAATCCGCCGTGGACGACTTGTACTGACGCCAAACGTAATCCACCAGCGAGGCTGGAGTCTGGAATCGACGTTGGACTGGCATTCCATCCTCACCGTCAGGCCCGTAGTACTCGGGAACTGGGCGGTTGTGCTTCTCGGACACCCTGCAGCACAGTGGGAGCGACGTGCGACGGTGCCCCGGGGTTTAGGTTGGGGTGGGTTGCCGATCACGCCGATGATCGAAGTGCATTGTCACATGCACCCGATCGATCCGGTGCTCCTCTACTCGCTCTTGCGGTTCTATCTCGAGAACCCCGGGTATCGAAGCGAGTTGGGGACCGAGGCTGCGCTGGAGCGGATCAAGGCAAGAAGATTCGCGTGAGTAGCGCCGACGAGCAGAGTTCGTCGGCGTCTCACGTCCTTCCCGATCGCGGGAGCGCTACCCGTGGAGGTTGGGCGACCATGGCGTCAGCAACGGAACCGACTGGTGGCCCGTCCACGCAGAATCCGGTTTCGATGCCGAGGCCGCTGCAGCGTGTCCCACCGCCGCGTCTCTAGCAAATGTCGCTGAGCGCCGGAGTAGAGCGACCCGTTGCCCTCTACTTACTGCCCGCTGTCCATCGCATCCTCCACTTGTACGCTTTGTCGAGGTCCGACTGGCTGCCGCGGATGTAGCGGACCTCGCGCTTGATGTCCATCTGTCCGTTCTTGTTTTCCAGCAACGCAATCGCACACATGGGGGCGCGGTTGTCACCAGAGTCGAGGCGGACCTCGATTTCCGGGCCGGACGTTCGGTACAGCCTGACCACTCCATCTGCTGCAGCCCAATTGGGCACACCTTCATAGATATACGCAAAGATAAGGATGCGCTTGAACGCTCGCGGGTTCGACAGGTCGATGTAAAGGTTCTCGCCACCGGCCACGGAGCCTGTTCGGTCGTCGCCGTCGAGCTCGATGAACGGGTAACCGTATCTCGATCCGAACGCTTCCCCGAGGGCTTGGATGACGCCCTTGCTGCCGTCGGCCATTTCGTAGAGGCAGCCGAGATCGAGATCGATGCCGTTGGTACCGGCAAGGCGCCCCAGGAACCCCTTACCGGAGCCTCTGGTCGTCCAGTTCAAGTTCACGCGCATGACTCCCTGCTCCTCACCGGCCTTTACGAGGCTCACCGAGGGAGTGTTCTTGTCGAGAGTGATCTTGGAGAGCGTGACAGGCGGTGAGGCGGGTGTTGATGGCCGCGGCCGGGACGGAGGCACACCTCGGCGCTCGGTTGTCGGTCCGGGCATCGGCGCAGGCGGAGGAGTGGGCGCGGGCGGAGGAGTGGGTGCAGGTGCGGGGGCCGGCGCGGGCTGGCTGACGTCCACACCGTAATTCATGGCGAGGGTCGAAAGTCCGGTGTTCCACCCCTGCGAGACGTTGCGCATCTTCCACGTCCCGTTGCGGCGATACACCTCCATCAGAATCGCTGCCCGCTCGGAACTCAATCCGCTTGCGGGTGCCTGAACAACCAAGCCGGTCGGCTGTTCGAGAGTGACGCCGAGTCCTTGAACTGCCGCCAGACTGCCGCTCACGCTCTCGTCCAGCGCTACCGCGATCGACAGGGTATGGATGTGCGCGGGAATAAGGGACAGGTCCAACGAGATTCGATCTGCACCGATCAGCCGAACAGCACCTTCGGGTGACTTCGGCTGGTTGAAGAAGATGAAGTCGTCGTCGTTCCGTACACGCTGGTTCTCTGTGAGCTGGAAGGCCATCAGATCGACTGTGCCCTGGCGTGCACCCGACACCGACAATGTCGCGGTGCCGTCGTGGATTACGGTATTCGCTCCGGGGGGAAGTGCAGGCATGGCGTGTCCGGCCAGACGGCCGACTCCTTTCGGCGGAGGGATGTGGCCAGCCGGGTGCCGGCTGGCCACACTTCCAACTGATCAGGCGTTCACAGTGAGCGACTCGGGTCGGGGATCTTCGTCCGCGTCCGCGTCGGGGTCTGTGTCCCCGGGGTTGTTCTTGTTCCGGATGATGCTGGTGGCCAACGCCGCGAGGATCAAGAACACGCCGGTCAGGCCGGTCACGATCTCGCTGACGTGATGGCCGATCGAGTACAGCAGGATGAGCGCCAGCGCGCCGATCGCCCAGTGAGCGCCGTGCTCGAGGTAGACGTACTCCGCGAGGGTGCCCTTCCGGACGAGGTACACCGTGATCGAACGAACGAACATGGCGCCGATGAAACCGAGGCCGAGAGCGATGATGATCGGATCGGACGTCACGGCGAATGCACCGATGACTCCGTCGAACGAGAACGATGCGTCGAGCACTTCGAGGTAGAGGAACAGGAAGAAGCCCGCCTTACCCGTTGCCTTCGCGAGGTCGCTGGGACCACTCGACGATTCTTCGCCCTCCTCGTCGACGTTGAACAACTCGCCGAGGCCGTTGACCAGAATGTAGGTGATCATGCCGAGCGTGCCGGCGATCATCACCGTGGATGACTTGCCGTCGGGTGCGAGGAAAAGCGCAGTGAGAACGAGGAGCCCGGATGCAACGACCACCGAGAGTTGGTCGAGCTTGCCGATACGTTCCAGCGGACGCTCGATCCAGGACAGCCAGGTGATGTCCTTCTTTTCGAAGACGAAGCCCAGGAACAACATCAGCAGGAACATTCCGCCGAACGAAGCGATCTGCGGGTGCGCGTCCGTGATCAGGGTTTCGTAGCTCGCCCTGCCGTCCGGGAAATATGCGGCGCCGTCGGCCGGCGGATTCAGGGCCAGGTCCAGAGCCGCGACGGGGCCCAGCCCCGAGGCGACCCAGACGATGAGGAGCGGGAACACGAGTCTCATACCGAAGACGGCGATCAGTATGCCGATCGTGAGGAAGATCTTCTGCCAGAACTCACTCATTCGCCGCAGCACGGTTGCGTTGATGACCGCATTGTCAAACGACAGTGAGACCTCGAGGACGCCGAGGATGGCTGCGAGCAGGAGGGCCTGAGGGCCGCCGTAGAGGAAAGCGACGACCAGGGCGACAACGGTGACGGCGAATGATGCGCCGAATATGCGCAGAACCACGGACGTGGCCTTTCTCTATGGACGCTTCAGCGCCGGGACACCCGATGTCGAGCGTCCCGGTCGCTTCGTGCAATCGAATCTGATGAACTCAGGCGACGTTGACGCCGTAGTCGAGGGCGATTCCTCGAAGTCCGGATGCATAACCCTGCCCGACAGCGCGGAACTTCCACTCGGTGTTGTGGCGGTAGACCTCACCGAAGATCATCGCGGTCTCGGTGGAGGCATCTTCCGACAGGTCGTAACGGGCGAGCTCGATCCCCGTGACACGGTCGATGATTCGGATGTACGCGTTGCGGACATGACCGAAGGACTGGCCGCGGACGTCCGCGTCGTAGATCGACACGGCGAAGAAGATGTTGGTCACCGACGGGGGGAGCGCAGCGAGGTCGACGTGGATGGACTCGTCGTCACCGTCGCCGTCACCGGTCAGGTTGTCGCCCGTGTGCTCGACCGTGCCGTCGGGCGAGGAAAGGTTCCCGTAGAAGACGAAATGCTTATCCGAGAGAACCTTGAATGCCGGACCGGTGATCAGCGCCGACGCATCGAGGTCGTACGGCGCACCTGTGGTGGTGCGCTCGTCCCAGCCGAGCCCCACCGTGATGGTGGTGAGGTTATCGGTGGCCTTGGACAGAGATACGTTGCCGCCCTTGGCAAGCGAGACGCTCATGTCAATCCTTTCGAGTTCCTGCGGGGAGGTCTGTCAGGACGACGCCTGGGGCCCGAAATGCACCACAGGTGTCGCCGGGGTGGGCGAAGATATCAGAAGAAATGAGCGAGTAGACGGGTAGATGCCCTCGATCTACAGGTGAGCACTCCGGGACGAATCTCCGGGCTCGGCGGAATGGTTAGTCCACGCTGCTTGATTGAACTCCTTCTGCGGGGGCACTTCTGGGCATGCCACGCAAAGGCAACAACGTGCCGTACGTCACCTGCTCCAGCCCCCGACAGACTGTCGGGGCACAACATAGCAGGTGCAACCGAGTCTTCGGAAGTTCCGGTTATTCTTGTGCTCTCGGGCCGATTTATGCGCGGAGTAAGGGGGTGGACGCGCGGCCGTGCGCTGAGTAGATGTAACAATTGCGGAGCTGGAGAGATGTACCCCGAAATGGATCGGGACGGATCGGGAGGTACGGGCGGAGAAGCACAGTGGTGGCAACCCGATAGTTCTGTCGTAGGTGCTGTTTATGGTGGTCGGCATTTCCTCCGTTCGCCTACGGAGTGACTTCATCGCGCAAATGGGGTGGTTGTGGATTCGAGGGAGAACGATCCTGAACTGAAGGATCGTGTCCAGCGATTGCTGGCGTTCTTGTCCGAGCTCGTCAAAGCACGAAGTGCTCCTGTTCGAGTCCTCGAAAGGCACCGAGGCGTGATGGCACTCGACCAGGGCAACCTGGAGGTTGCTCTCAACACGGATGCGTCCGCGGGTGATGTCGTGATCCGAGCACACCGTGTGCATCTCGAGGACCCACCTCGCCCGCCCACCGCCATCGCTTCCTCCGTTCTGGGGTCGATCGCGGACTCGAGTGCCGAACCGACGCTCCACCCCGATGCGTCGGGGGCGAGCGAGTTCGAACGATGGTTGGATAAGTGGCGTGCCTGGGCCGAGCTCGATCGGCAGCGCCGGCCCGCCTGGGATCTCTATGTGTTCCTGCAGCGCGCGATGCTGGAACTCGAAGCGCAGCCGGAATCACTGGAACTCGTGGCTGCGTCGGGACTACTCGAGCTCCCGCCCGACATTGCGGGAGAACGGGTACGCACGCACCTGATCACGCAGTCAGCGCTGGTCGAGCGGGACGCAGCATCGGGTGATCTGCTGGTACGACTGGATCCGGAATCCGCGCCCAGCCTCGAAGACACGCAGTTGCTGACGGGGCTGGAGGTTTTCGATTCAACCGGTACTCGAAGCCTGCACGAATCGTTGGCTGCCCGTGTGTGCTCGCCCATCGACCCTGCCGCCAAGATTTTCCTCAAGGATTGGTCGGACCGTGCCTTGACGACCCGCGTCGACGTCGTCGACCGACCCGACGACGCCCCGTCCAAAGACCGGTTGCTGACGCCGTCTCCCGCATTGGTCCTGCGTAAAAGAGGCGCGTACGCGCTGATCGAGTACTACGACCGCATGACCGCAGCCGCTGCAGACGAGACGGCAGGAGTCCCCCTGGGCTTGGCGCAACTCGTGGAGGCGATCGAACCCGCTGATCGGGTCGCGTGGTTGGACCGGGCAGGCACGTCGACATCTTCGCTGCTTGCCGACGACCCGCTTTTTCCGCTTCCTGCCAATCAGGAACAGCGAGATATCATAGACCGCCTCGCCGGCGACAGTGGTGTAGTGGTCGAGGGCCCGCCCGGTACGGGAAAGA
This sequence comes from Rhodococcus sp. NPDC060084, assembly GCF_042730335.1. Taxonomy (NCBI): domain Bacteria; kingdom Bacillati; phylum Actinomycetota; class Actinomycetes; order Mycobacteriales; family Nocardiaceae; genus Rhodococcus; species Rhodococcus sp. NPDC060084. The sequence goes on along the minus strand of NZ_JBHWWX010000004.1, from coordinate 99,960 downwards.
CTCACACGATTGCAAACCTGGTGTCGGCGCTGCTGGCGCGCGGCCAGCGTGTACTGGTCACCAGCGAAAAAGCACAGGCGCTTCGTGTGCTCCGAGACAAATTGCCCGCCGAACTACAGGACCTGTGCGTTTCGGTGACCGACACAGGCCGTGGAGGATCTGCCGAGCTGAACCGAAGCGTCAGCGAAATCGCCACCCGCAAGGCACAGTTCGACGTTCGGCGAACCGCCGCTCTCATCGACCAGGTAGCGCAGCAGCGTGACGCCGCGTTGAGTCGCCGAGCCGTACTGACGGAGCGGATCCGGCAGTGTCGTGCTGCGGAAACGCTCTCGCACAACGATATCGCGGCGGGCTATGCAGGAACACCTGCGCAGATCGTGCAGAAGGTTTCGGCACAGAACGCCAACCACGATTGGCTGCAGGGCCCGCTCCATGCGGATAGCCCACCGCTGACGCAGGAAGAGTTTCAGACACTGCTCGCGCTGACCGAACGGTCCAGACCCGGACGTGCGGAGCGCCGACGGCAGTGGTTTCCGGATCTAGGTCTGCCGACACTGTCTGACTTCGAAACTGCATGCGAAGCGATTCGAAACGGAACCGGGTCGGATGACCTTCCCTCCTCTGGACTGGTTCGGACCTTGGAAGGTGCCGCCCCAGAGGCGCTCGAACGGCTCCGTGAACAATGTGAGTACTTGCAGCAGGCTCTGAGCGATGTCGACGGGCTCGAACCTGCGTACCGGAACCTCGCAGATGCGGTGCTGTCCGGGGGGATCGACTACCTGTGGGAAAAGACCAGCCACATCCGCGAGCTGGTCACCACCGCGTACAACGCGGACATGTTCCTGGGGACAACTACTGTCGTCGACGCCCCGGTGCTCGGACGATCTGCGCTGCACGCGTACGACGCGCTCGCAAGGGCACTCGAGGGCGGTGAGGTGTGGCGAAGCGGTCTCGGACGTTTCCGCAGGAGCAACGAGCAGACCGCGGTGGAAGCACTGGGCTCAGTCGCTACCGTCGACGGCCTCGAAGCCACTACTGCACAGCGCGCCCGTGCGGTTGCGGAGCATCTTCGTGCGCTCGATGCCATCCAGTCCGTGGCGCTGATCCTCCGCGATCTGGGCATCGATATGGAGACCACCGGCTCTCGTAGCCAGATTATCGGTGCAGCCGCGCGGGCCGCGCGGGCACGCGACCTGATTGAAGTGCTCGCAGCGCGAACCAAGGAAGTCGAGCTCGCGCTGCGGCAGGTGAGCCCCGGAGTACCGCGTATCGCGAGCCTGGACCAGGCCAGATCGGTGGCGACCGCGGCGCAGGCAATTGCCGCAGCTGCTTATGCAGAGGCAAACCGTATCTGGCTGACGGACACTGCGTCTCGTATTCGAGCCGAGCTGACCCACGGGGTTCCCCCGGAAGGGCACCTCCTCGCCCGGGCCATCGAGTCCGCCGAATTCGGAAGGATCCGCACGGCGATCGATTCCTGGGAAGCCGCGGTCCGCGAATATCAGGAGGAACTCCATCTCGAATCGCTGCACACGCGCTTGACGGAAAAGGCGCCCGCGCTGGCACAGGCGATCTCCGAGAACCCTTCGTCGTCGGAGTGGTCGGTGCGCCTGACCTACATCGAGCAGGCCTGGGCGTGGCGTCGTGCACACGATTGGGTCCGGCAGAACTCCCGAGGCGTAGACGACGACAACCAGCTCCAGCACGAACTCGACGCGACCGAGAACGACATCGCCCAGTTGACCGCGCGATTGGCTGCCGAACGAGCATGGAGTGCTTGTCTCGGGCGAACGACGGCTGAGCAGGTGCAAGCACTGCAGACGTATCGCGACCACGTGTCCAGTATCGGTAAGGGGACCGGCAAGTACGCCGAGCGGTTCCGGGCGGGCGCACGTGAAGCGATGCAGGTGGCGCAACGCGCGGTTCCGGCGTGGGTCATGCCGCTCCAGCAAGTATTGTCATCCATTCCGGCCGAACAGAATTCGTTTGACGTTGTGATCGTCGACGAGGCGAGCCAGGCTGATATCAGCAGTTTGTTCCTGTTGTGGCTCGCGCCCCGGGTGATCGTCGTGGGTGACGACAAGCAGTGTGCACCCAGTGATGTGTCGTCAGGTGCTCTCGACGGTGTGTTCACCCGGCTCGACTCCTACTTGCCCGACGTGCCGAAGTACCTGCGCGACAGTTTCACACCTCGATCCAGTGTCTTCTCGCTGCTCCGCTCGAGGTTCGGAAGCGTTATCCGCCTGCGGGAACACTTCCGGTGCATGCCTGAGATCATCAACTGGTCCAGCGGTCAGTTCTACTCCGACGCACCGTTGGTGCCCGTGCGCCAGTTCGGTGCCGATCGGCTGCCGCCCCTGCGCACCACCTTCGTCGAAGGTGGAGTGGTCACCGGGCGGAATGCGACCCTCTCCAATCGAATCGAAGCTCGCGCTATTGCCGACGCGATCAAACGGTGTCTGTCGGACGAAGCGTACGACGGCAAGACGTTCGGTGTCGTGGTGCTTCAGGGACAAGCGCAGGTCGACATCATCACGAACGAATTGCTCGACCGGCTGACACCGGAGCAATGGGAACAGCGTCGATTGCGAGTAGGTACGCCACCGGATTTTCAGGGGGACGAACGTCACGTCGTCTTCTTGTCGATGGTCGTGGCGCCCGAACAGAACATCGCCGCGATGACGAAGACCGAGTACCAGCGCCGCTTCAACGTTGCTGCGTCGCGTGCCCAGGATCAGATGTGGCTGTTCCACTCACGGAGCCTGGAATCGCTGCGCTCAACCGACCTGCGGCATTCGCTGCTCACCTACATGCAATCGACTTCTCCTGCGCCGGCAGAACCGATGCCCGAAGGCGTGAAACGCGACGAACGCCATCAAGCGTTCGACAGTCTCTTCGAACAGCGCGTGTTCCTCGACATCGTGGCGCGTGGTTATCACGTGAATTCGCAGGTCGCGGTGAACGGTCGACGGATCGATCTCGTAGTCACGGGCGCGGACGGAAAATTGGCGGTCGAGTGCGACGGCGACCACTGGCACACGAGTCCCGAACAGCAGCGTGCGGACCTCGAGCGGGAACGAGAACTGCAACGCTGCGGATGGCAGTTCTGGCGTATCCGCGAGTCGGAGTACTACCTCGATCCGGTGGGATCGATGATGGGTCTCTGGGAGGAGCTCGACAGGCGCGGCATCAGGCCGCACGTTGTCGGTGTGAACGACGTCGTAAAGTCCCTGCAGGAGAGCTGGACTCCGGTAGAGCTCGTGGAGGATGACTCGCCGGTCGATGACGTAGTGGATGTGGCGGAGCAGCCGGTCATTCGTCCGGTGCCCACCGTCGTCGAGCATGCTTCGGTTCCTGTTATCGAACACTCGGAGGAACGTGCAGAGCCGCCCGCCTGCACGGGTGAGGTCGAACATCTTCCGCTGGAGGAAACCGCGACGCCGACACTCGTGTCACCCGCCCAGACACCGGTACCGGTGGTCGACCCGGCCGTCGAGAGCGGACCGGTGCGCACACTACGAGCCGCCATCCTCGAAGAACTGGAGCGCGAACCCCTCCCCGTACGTGCGCTTGCGCAGCGTCTCGGCGAAGACTGGCGGAGCGTCCAGACAGAGGTTGATCGCCTTCAGCACGACGGACGCGTCGAGGAAGTCAACGAGTTCGGGAAGCTGACCCACTATCACCTGATCGGTGGTCTCTCCCCGGTTGAAGACCTTGAGCTGTCGCACGGCGTCGAGAACGTGACACCGTCCGATCCAGGCGTAGCAGTTCCCGAACCCTCTGCCACACCGACATTCGTACGTGGCTGGGAAGTAATGCCCGCGGCGGCTACCTCGATACTTCCTCCGAGCCTCGGCTCGCGCATCTTGGAACGCCTCGCCGCCGATCCGGTTTCGCTGGCAGACCTCGAATACCGGTTGAACGAACCGAGAGACCGGATCGAAGCGATCATGGGGGAGCTGATTGCCCAGGGTCGCGCGAAGTGGATGCCCGAACGTGGCCCGCGTGTATACGGATTGGCAGACGAGGTGTCGCCTCTCATCGACGCCGCTCCCCCTGTGCACCCCGCGGCCCAGGAGGCAGTCACCCTTGCGGATCTGCCGCCGGCACACCTCGATTCTGTCGCCGACGTGTTGGTTACGGCTGCCGGATTCGCTGCTTTGTCGTTGGAACGGGCACGGAAGCTGACCCGACTCGACGATGAGCGCCTTCTCGTCGTTCTCGAAGATCTGGAAGCAGAGGGCCGGTTGCGCAAGAACTCCGCCGGTGCAGGAGTCACGTGGACCGAGGCCGGCCGATGACGACGGTTACCCCCGCCGGGACGCCTCTTCGTGCCTGGCAGCGCGAAGCCTTCGATGCCTGGGTGGCGGCCGACCGAAGTGCCGTGGTGGAAGCCGTCACGGGCTCCGGAAAGACAACGCTCGGTATCGCGGCGGCCGCGGACGCAGTCGCGCGCGGCCTGGACGTCTTGATCGTCGTGCCCGGGATCGAACTGCTGGACCAATGGCATCGATCAATTCGGCGCGTTCTCCCGGATATCCCCGTCGGTCGACGTGGCGGTGGGTACGCGGACAGTTTCGATGGCAAGCGGATTCTCGTCAGCACGGTGCAGTCGGCGATCAGTAGATCGGCGCCGCGTCCGGTCGCGCCGACGCTGCTGGTCGCCGACGAAGTGCACCGATACGGCGCGCTGACGTTTTCGCGACTGCTCACCGACGACTTCACGGAACGGATCGGTCTCACCGCCACGTTCGAGCGGTCCGACGACGGCGTCGAACGGCATTTGATGCCCTACTTCCGCACGGTCATCAACGGTTGTGATTACGAGCGTGGTCATGCCGACGGCATCCTCGCGCCCGTGCGAGTCATGCTTGTCGCGGTGCCGTTCGACGAGTTCGAGGCGGCCGAATACCAGGAATACGACGAGCTGGCACGCAAGCTCCGGGGTGATCTCACTGAGAAGTTCGGATGCGCGGGGGAGCCCTTCGGTGAGTTCATGCGCGACGTTCAGCTGCTCAGTGGAGGGGAGAGCGCCGAGGGTTCGACATGGGCCGCCCGGAAGTATCTTTATGCGTTCTCGAAGCGTCGCTCGCTGCTCGCCGAGTGCCGCGGAAAGCTCGAGGCTCTGAGGGGTCTCGGTACCGTGCTCAAGGAGACCGGGCAGGCACTCACCTTCTCGGAGACGAAGGATTCGTCGCGTGCCGCCGCTGAGGTGCTTCTCGAAGAGGGTGTGCTCGCCGCACCGTTCACGAGCGACCTGAAACGTGCGGACCGAGCGCGGCTCCTCACCGAGTTCAAGAACGGTACGGTAACCACGCTCGTCGCTCCGAAGGTTCTCGACGAAGGTGTCGATGTTCCCGAGGCGGACGTCGGAATCATTCTGGCGAGCAGTAAGAGTCGCCGACAGATGATTCAGCGTATGGGGCGAGTCATCCGGCCGAAATCCGATGGCCGACCGGCTTCTTTCCTGGTGATGTTCGCGGAGAACAGTTCTGAAGATCCCAGGAACGGGGCTCACGGAACCTTCCTGGAACAACTCACGGGAATTGCCTCCGAAGTGGTGACGGTCGGTCCTGGCGATGCACCTGCGCTGCTTCGTGAATGGATGCAAGCCGCTCCCCAGGGCCCGGACACTCTGTTGCCACTCGCTGAGCCTCCACGTCCCTCGGAGTCGCGAGTTGATTCGCCAACGGCCGAAGAAGTCGTCGCAATCGCGCAGCGGTTGGTTGACGATGACGCGCCCGAAGACGTAGTCACTGGTAGCGAACACGCCGAGATCGGTCGTGTCCTGCTCGAGGTGGGTGAACGGGGAACTGTCGATGATTTCGACACGGTTTTGGCATGCTTGTCGATCCTCGAACCTCGGCAGGTCTCCGTGCTCGTCATGCGTTTCGGCCTCGGTGGTGAGCGACCGAAGCGCCAGGCGGAGGTCGGAGCACGGCTCGGTGTCTCTTCGAGTCAGGTGAGTCGAATAGAGAGGACGGCCATCGAGTACCTGGGAGACACCGTCGCGGGTGAGCTGCTGTCGGACGTGATGGTGCGGATGGAGGCCGTGTAATGGCGCAGTGGTTCGAAGGGTTCGACGGCCAGGTCGTCCTCGAGGACGATTACGTCTGGATCGTGCGTGAGGGAATCCCCAGCGGTTGTTTCTCAGAGCCGACAGCGCGGCCGATCCGCGCGCTGCGCGGCGACGTCGTCGGCACCGACTTCAAGTCTGCGACCGAATCCAGTTTCGGCTCGTTACGGATCAATGTCTCAGCGGGAGCCGCTGCCACTGACTCAGTTGTACACAACGACGTCGTGCGCTTCTCGGCGGGAAGCAACGACCGATTCTCCGCGCTCAACTTGCTATTGGGCGGGAATCCCGAAGTGGTAACAGAGCCGATGAGCATCGGTGATCAGCTCCGTGCCGCGCTCGACGCGTTCGAAGGAATCGCCAGTCAAGCCGAGCTGGCCGACTCGCTCGGTGAAGTCCCTGACGTTGTGCAAACCCATGACGGCGTCATATGGAACTCGGTCGGGTCGCTGTGGATGGCTGCAGGCGGGACCGAGGGTGCGGCCGCTGCTGTACAACTGGAGCGGATCCGAACTCTGAACGATCTGACTCGACGATTGCCGGCGAACTCCGGGATAAAGGTATTGCAGAAAGCCGTGAAGGGAACACCCCTTCACCACCTCGGCGCCCAGCGTCTCGGCACGCTGTGGGAAGCCGTCATGTCGGAGGCATTGCCTGACCCTGTGCAGTCTTCCGGTCCCTCGGGTCTCCGCGCGAATTCGAAGCCGGCACCGGCAGCTTCTCGACGCGCCGCGACCAAGCACACGGCCCGTCGTCCGCGAACGCAAGTGTGGAACAAGGAGGACAGTGTCGAGACGCGCGATGGTTCACCTCGTCCGAGTGGGGCGCGTGTTTCGAGTCCGACGGACGCCTCGAACGCTCCGACCACCCTGTCCCGTGTCGCCGAGTCGGGGCCGGCCCGGGCTCGATCTACACGAGTCATCAGTGCGCTCAGTGGCAAGAGGATTCGCGTCTACCTCGACTGTGATGGTCACCGAGTGAAGGCGTTGTTCGATCCCGATAGCAAGAAGATGGATGTGACGGTCGCGCCGGTTCGCGCTCTCTTGGGTGCGACATACCCGGACCCCGACGCCGCCGCGGCGGCCGTGGTGTCGGCGTTCAGGCTCGGTGATGAAGGTCCGTTCGACGGGTGGGAACTGTGGAATGTGGACGACACCTCGATGCGGACGCTGCGGGAGTCCGTGAGCAAGTCGTTCGAGTAGGTAATGGTTCAATAGGGACCGATCGACCATCCCATGATGATGGCGTCGGTGTGGTCTCGGGCGGCATCAGGAGGATCTGTGAGTGACAGTTTGTGGCGCGGTGACGGGTTCGACCTCCGGCTTCGTCGTGAGGCAATGGCCTGGTTGACCGTGCGAACAAACGACGGACTCGATCCGATCAGTCGCCAGGACTTACTCGACTTCACGATCGATGGGAAGATGTTCCGGCTGATGGACCCGACGCGCGGGATTCGGAAACCCAAGGAGCTTTCTTCTGCTTTGTCCATCAGCACGACGTACCGCGCGCCCGGTGCGAAGCGTCCGTACGAGGATCAGGTCGGCTCGGATGGGCTTCTCCGCTACAAATGGTCGACGACCGACCCAAACAACATGGACAACAGGGGATTACGCGCTGCCATGAATGAGGGCGTTCCGCTGATCTGGTTCTACGGCGTGGGGCCGAGTTTGTTCCAGCCCATCTATCCGGTGTTCATCCTCGGGGAAGAACCTGGCGAACATCAGTTCGTCATCGCCACAGAAGTCGCTCGCGATCTCCACCGTCCCGATTCGCAAGCCGAGGCGCAGCTTCGGCGTTACGTAGTGGCCGAGACGAAACGTCGGCTCCATCAGCCTGTCTTTCGTGCCACTGTCATGCGTGCATATGAAACGCGATGCGCGGTCTGCGCTCTCGGACATAGCGAGCTGCTCGATGCTGCGCATATCGTGCCCGACTCGCACGACGCGGGTATTGCGTCGGTGACCAACGGGCTTGCTCTGTGCAAGATCCACCACGCCGCATACGACGTGAACATCCTTGGCATTACGCCGGATTTGGTCGTAGAGATCCGGAAAGATCTTCTCGACGAGATCGACGGTCCGATGCTCGAGCACGGTCTCAAGGAGCGGCACGGCCAGAAGCTCATGGTGGTTCCGCCGGCTCGCAATGAACGCCCTGATCCAGAACTCCTGGCGACAAGTTACAAGCGTTTTCTCAGCGCCGGGTAAGAAAAGGCGCTGGACGCGGTGGACGCGCTTCGCCGCCTCGATAGCTCGAGTGACGTCTGACGAGTGAAAGGGTGTGCGAGGGCTGGTCCCTCGCACACCCCTAGCTCATCGCTTGTCTGCCGAAGGGGCAGATCGGTCGAGGTCGGTGACGCCGAAGAACTCTGTCACTCGGTTCAGGGTGTGCTCGTCGCGGAGCCTGCAGGCAGAATTCTGGTTCGCGAACAAACCGGCCTCGCGCAGTGCAGACTCGCGGTCGACAGTCCGTTCCCAAACGACGGGAACGATCCACTCCTGGTAGTCCTCGTCAGGGTCCGGGTTGTCGATCTCGTGCGTGTACGGACCGACCAGGTCGAGACTGCGGAAACTGACCTGCTTGCCGTCGACCTCGAGTGTCGCTCGGTCCGCCGGAGCGGCGGAGCCGGCGACTGTTCCGGCACCGACGTAGCCGACCTTCGGGACGTAGACGAAAACGCGATCTCCGACCTGAAGGTTCTTGAGGGTGTCGGAATACCAACGGCCTCCGCCGGCTGACACGAACCCGTACTTGCGCGCGTCGTCCCAGTTTCGGGAATCGTTGACTTCGCCCAGGCAGACGTACCAGTCCTGCCCGTTCCACTCGGGCTTTTCCGAGGTCGGCGTCAGGTTCGTGTTTTCCGTCGTGGCCGGCTTTTGCGACGTACGGGTCGAGGGAGATGCCTTCGAGGCGGATTTGTTGGCCGTGTATCCGAACTGTGTGAGTCGATGCCGGGCGACATCGAGCTCCGTGTCGGTGAACAGTGTTTCGAAAGTGGGCTCGATGACGAGCGCCTCCACTGTGAGGTCGATGCGTCCTCGTTCCCACAGCTCGGAGAAGCCGTCCGAGATGGTCCTCGAGGCAAGGAGCTTCTTTGCTGTACCCAGAGGACCGATGTTCGCGACCATGCTTATGAAGTGGGTGGCGTTGTAGCCGGCTTCGCGTCGAGCACGGTCATAGAGCTCGCGGATGCGGGAACCGAACTCCGACTCGAGTTCGCTCGTTTTGTCGCCAGCTTCCTCGAGCAACTCTTCCGGTTCGGTCGACTCCGGGACGCCGGCAGCGGCCTCGTTGAGGTTGTTGACGAAACCGAGCAAAGCGTCCACGGATGTGAACACCTTGTAGCCGAGTTCCTCGAGACGTGGCAGGTCGGCTTCATCGGGATCGAGTTCGAGGATGACAGGATCGCCGACGCCGTGCTGCAGGCCGTCGGGCCAAAACGCTTCTGCCATGGACAGGAAGCGCCCGTTCGCGGGATCGGTGATCTCGGTGTCGACCTCCGGTTCCGCGAATCCGAGGTCGCGAAGCTCCGCGATCATTGCCTGAATCTGCAGAGTTCTCGGGTCATCGGGCTCTGTTTCCGTGACGGCGAGCGGCTGCAGCGACTCCTCTGCGCTTTGAGAACCGGACCGGAGCTCTTCCAAGAATGATTGGGCTGCCTCTGCGAGCAGTTCACGCCGTGCTGCGAGGAAGTCCGGGTAGCGGTCGACGGTCCACAGTGCCGGATCGGTCGGAATCCACTGAGACGCGAGTACACCGGGATTCTTTGCTTCGACTTCCGCAAAGTACTTCTCCGGCGCACTCTTGCCAATCTCCAGGTTGGTGGCTTGGGTGAGGAAGCAGAAGTTCGCGATCGCATTGATCTCGTTGCGGTCGTATCGATCGCGCAGCAGGGCCTTCGGGAAGATGTGGTGGACCTGCAGACTGGTGAGTTTTCCGAGCAGCTCTGCACGCAGTTCCAGCCCGCTGCCGAAGTCCCGGGCGCCCTTCACACGGGTGAGGAGGTAGAGCAAGGGGTAGAAGCGGGAGCCTCGCGTGGATCCGTCGAAGTCGTGCGGAAGCAGTTCGAGGTTTCCGCCGCGGACACGTTCGAGCGTGGCAATCAAACCGTCGACTCCGGAGTCTCGCACGGTGTCGTAGTCCTGTTGAAGGTAGCTCTCCGTCGAACCGCTGAAGCGACCCCAGAGCGCCGAGTGGACATACCAGTACAGGACTTTGTCGCGCTGAGCGGCGTCCGTGAACTTACCGCCGTTCAGTTCGAGCAGACGCGACACCACCGGGATCGCGTAGCGCCCCATCAGTACCCTGTCGTGGTCGAGACCGAGTCGTCCGGAAACTGCGTCGAGGAAGGTGCCGATGTGGGCGACCGACGATGTGAGCGCGCGCTCGAACTCGTCGGCTTGCACGCTGCTCAGTGCGGTAAACAGTGCACGCCCCCTCGCAACCGCGGTTGCGTTGCGCAGCAGCCAGTCCAAAGTGAAATCGAAGCCGGCCTTCTTCCACACCGCGAGGCTGTCGCGCATCACCTGACGGGCGGGTGGCCACTGTGCGCACAACGACGCGAGCGCAAGGTCGCCCTTCGAGAGTTTGGTGCCACCGGAGTTCACTCGGTTGAAGATGTCGACCACCTCATCGACGGACTTGTCCAAACCGGTGATCTTCTCGACGTTGAACTCACGCTGCATAATCTGCGACAACGTGTTCAGGCGGTCGAGGTAGGTACTGGCCTTCTCGGCGTGGTTGGTAAAGGCGGTGAAGAAGGGCTTCAGACCCTCGCGGAACAATTGAGTGACACTCACCCAACACGGGTCCTCTGCCATGACCATCGGGCGATAGAACTCGAAGACTTCCGACTCGACGTTGAAGTACAAACCCGTGAACGCAGAGGGATCGCCTTCGAAGAATGGGGGAGGGGTGCCACGCACCACGCCGTACAGAGAGGTGACGCGCTGTTGCCCGTCGAGCAGAAGCTGCCGAACACCACCACTGGTGACCTCGCCACGTACAGCGATCTCATTGGTCGCGGTCTCCCACATCAACAAGCCGCCCACGGGATAACTCCGGTAGAGCGAGCGCATCAGGCCTCGGACCTGATCCCGATTCCAGACGTAGCCGCGTTGAAACTCGGGGAGAAGAACGGTGCCCGAGTCGATCTCGTCGAGCAGGGTGGACAATTTGGGCATTCGAAACCTCTCGGGAAAACAGAACTGTAGAGCGGGAAGTCAGATAAGCGGGGTGAGGAACGGGCTGGGTTCGCCATGCCAAGTCACCGACAGTTGCTCTCGCGCACGAGTACATGCGACGAACAGGAGAGAGCGTTCGCGTTGTACGTCGCGCTCGTGGCTGTGTTCGTCCTCGCTCACCGGGGTAACGGCATATGGAGCGGGAATCTGTTTACTGGTAGCGGCACCGACAGCCAGGCAACGAAACTCGAGACCTTTCATGCGGTGCATCGTTCCGATCGAGACACCGTCGTTGCCGTTGCGCGAGTCGGACAAGTCGGAATTCGGGATGCCCTGTTTCGTGAGAACACCCGCAAGGGACTCCCCGATTTTTTTGGACCGTACAGCGATCCCGATCTCCGACGGCGCGATTCCGCTTTCGATCCACTCCTGCACTTTGTCGGCAATGAAAGCGAACTCGACATCTCGCGTTCCGAAGCCTCGAACGGCGGGGTGATCGCCGTGAATGTCCGAGCGACAGCCGGCAATCGAGTCGAACTGGTCGTTCATGTCGTCGATGCGACATCCCTGTATCAGGCCGAGACTCCACCGCAGAATCTCTGCAGTGGTGCGGTAGTTGATAGACAGACGGTTGGATCTTCCCGTTACCTTGATGCCGAGCTCGCGCAGACTGACATGGTTGTTGTAGATGCGCTGATGGGTGTCACCGGCGAGGAACAGGTCGTCTGACGCTTCCGGCACGGCAGCACGCAGGAACCGCCACTGATCGGGGCTCAGGTCCTGAGCTTCGTCGACAACAATGTGGCGGTAGGGCTTGTAGTCGCGTTGTTCGAGAATCTTCGTCGCTTCTCGACGCACGGTTTCGTGCGTGTGCAGCGCACGTGTCTTCAGTGCTTCTTCGAATTCCCAGACTGCTTGCCACACCTGTGCTTTCTGAGTGGCACCGAGTCGCCGCCCTCTACCTGTTCGCTTGGCAGCGAGGTACTCAGTTGCAGAACTGACACGTTGCGCGAGCACCACCTGGCGCCACTCTTCGCCGAGAAACGCTTCGGTGAAATCGATGTCCAGGTCGTCGATGATGCTTCGCCAGAGCTTCTTCTCGTCCGCGGAACTGACCATGTGGGGGCTACCGTGCACATCGCGGAAAACACGATGAGCGAGACGGTCGACGTGCTGGACGTCGATGCGGGACGTGACGTCGGAACCCTCAGCGAGCAGTTCGATGCCTTCTCCGAGTGAATCGGACAAGGTCGAGGTGAAGGTTGTCACGAGGACTTGTCCTTCGCCCCGTTCAGCCAATCGGCGTGCGCGATGCAGCGCGACGACGGTCTTACCGGTTCCCGGCCCGCCCGTTACACGCGCCGGTCCCCGATAGGTTGCATCCACCGCGGCCCGTTGCGCGGGGTGGAGATAGATCCGCCATAAAGCGAAGGGGTGGGCGAAGACCGCCATCATCTCCGCAGGACCGTCGACGAGAAGCACGCGGTCGGAGCTGCGTTTGATTGCGGCGTCGAGGTCGTCGGTGTCCACGGGTCCGTCGAGGATTTCGGCTCCGAGATCTGACCACACCTCGTCGGGAGTCATGCCGGCAGCGAGGCCGTAGAGGACCTGCCACTGGATAGTGGGGAAGTAGGGTTGGGCTGCGTCGAGCTGGGAGTCCTCAGCCAGCAGCCGCGCGAAGCGTATTGCCTTCTCGTCCAGTCCGAGCCGGGCAAGTTCGTTGTCCTTGACGTGCTCGAACAAATAGCTGGCAGAGACATTCTCGGATTCGTGATCGAGATGAGCCAGCTGCTCGTCAAGTGCGGCGTCATCGCGGACTTCGATGCCGCCGGTCGCTTGGTTGACGGAGACGTCGCGACGCTCCGCCCACACATACGCATCGTCGTGGGGTAGAACTTTCAGGAGAGTGTAGGTGTCCCCGTTCTTGGGGGCCAGCACGATGCCACGCCAGAACTGCGTGATGCGGATCGACCGGAAAAGGGGATTGCGTGCGTTCTTGATCTTCTCGAGATGGAGACCCGAGTGTGTGGCGGAGTCGAACTTCTCGAACACCTCTGTGACTCGAGCTTGGACTGTCGACTCGAGCTTCGTGAAGTCGAGGAGGAAGCCCTTGTCGATCGCAAGTGTTGCCAATATGCCAGCCCTCGTTCCCCGCTCCGCTGATTACCTGTTCATCGTGTTGTCGTTCCGACGAACCGAGACATTACGGATATGGGACGACAGGATCGCACTACACCCTGAACACGAATGACGGGTCGGGCTGTCGGGGTGGGTGCGAAGCGACCGGTAGCCCGGGGAGACTAGGAATCGCGTGGTCTTGTCTCGGCACCGGGCCGACCCGACCGTCATAGCCCCTCAACCTTTGGCGCGTCCGGCTATGGGTACCGCCCACCGACGCCCGGATTTGCCAGTACGGGGAGCGCCCGAGCACGCGTACGCGCATCGCTTCGGATCACACTCATTCGCGCCGCAAAACGGCAGTTAGCGTTACCGGAAATATTGAGCGGCAACACCAACTTCCCGAACAGCCGTGACTCGAGCTCCCAGGGCGCATCGTCCGCAATCCAGGACACACGAGCATGCTCGTGCATCCACCGAGACAGTTCCCGCTCGCCTTCGCCGAAGTGCATCCGAGTGCCGGAACCGAATCGTCGGAGTTCGAACCCGAGCGTAGGCGCCAAGAGGCACCCGAGGCTCAGACGTAGCGTCGAACCTTCCGCGTTGCCGGCATAGTGCGTCGTGATCCTGGAGCGAAGTGTTTGGCTGCTGACGAGAGTTCCGGTCTTCGGCGGAGCTTTAGGGCTGATGCCCACATACAGAAGTGTCAGGCCGTCACGCTGGATACAGCCGGAAGCCTCCACTTCGCCTGGTAGCTCATCGAACCACCATGCATATACCCCGCCCTCCTTCGGAACCGGAGTGCCGCGCCCGACCGCTACGTCGCGGCGCACCGGTTCGTTTGACAAGATCCCTTGGACATCGACGTCCACTTCATAGATATCAGAAGCGCGTTGGTCAAGCTGTTGCGTCACGGCGATGAACATAACAACGGCTTACGAAAGGATCGAGCACCTACGCCTCGACCTCGTCACACGCGGTGATGCTATGGGCCGGGCTGAGACCTCGACCTCGCGCTAGTGAGCGCGCACGGGACACGTCGAAAGGTGCTTGTGACCAGAGTATTAGCGATCAGCACCGCGATTATCGCCTCAGAGCGATCGTGCTTCACTGCAGATCTCGCAGCGACCGCCCGTCGGTCAGCCTCCAATCTCGCCATCCGTTCCGGCTGCGACCACACTTCTCGATCAGGGGAGTCGACGGGTCGTCGTACTCTTTGTCCTCGAAACGGATTCGTCCGTCACCGGTCACCGTCGCGGTGTGAACGAGACCTGCCGGGGCGTCGCGATAGCAAAGGGTTTCGCCGGCACGCAGTCGGCCGTCCTTCACGTGCTCGTACAAGGACCCAACTGCGGTGGAAGCCTCTCCGGCCGTCGCCCATTGCTCGATCCGGACTTTGTTTTCGGCCTCGGGACGAGATCCCCCGACCAGCTGGCCGACGCCTCGTCCCACGAATCCCAATCCCGCTCCTGCGCCGGCGAGTCCGGCGCCGAGTGCTCGGCCGGCTCCCGCTGCGGCCGACCCTCCTACCGACAGGGCTCGGCTACCCACTTCTGCGAAGGCGTCAGCGATAGAAGGTTTCTCGACTGCCACCCACTCGGTGATCTGTCGACCGCGCGCCTCGGCGAACCCTTCGAGATCGTCCCGGAGCTTGACGATGTCGTGGGACAGATTGTGGGTAGCGCCCCACCGGAAGCCGTCGAGCCGGTTCATACGTGTGAATTCGGACAGATGCTCGCGCGCGTGGTGTAACAACGCGCCGTCCTGGTCGGCGTTGTCCTCGAGGAGTCGGCGGGCGTCATCGAGCACCATCTGAAGATGATTGGCCTCGGTTGCCTGAACCCGTGCTATCCGGAGTCGCTGCCACAGGTATAGCGATTGCTCGCTGACAACCAGAAGATGAAGAGTCTCGCCGAGACGGTTGTCGTCGAGAGCCTTTCTCAGATAGTCGGCGCGCTCATGTACAGGCTTCGTCGAGTCGAAACCGCCGAGAGTACGTTTCGCGTGTTCGCGTAGGCGCTCGATGGTGACGACGAGCTTCGGCCCGAGGCCTGCGACGGATTCCCAGTCGGTGTTCGTGAGGATCTGGTGTTCATCGAGTTGCGTAGTGAGGCGACTCAACACGACGTAGTGGCCGCGGACATCGCCGGCACGGGAAGCCTCGGCGAGCATAAGGACTCGTTCGACCTTGCTCTCGACACGGGCAACTGATTTTTCCACGGACGCGATGGCACTGGCGAGTGCAACTTGGACCGCCAACAATTGGACAGACGCCATTCGTCCAGGCGCCATGGACACCTTCTGCCACTGCATCTGATGCGAGAATTTTCCTGCGCTGTCGACCAACGTTCCGCGGAAGAAGCCGTTGCCGACGGGGAGTGCGCGCGCCGTCTTCAATGCCTCGACGGTTTTGGAGGAGAGCCGTACGAACTCACCGGCGTGTGACGACATCGCCACACCCGCCGCCGCAATCGCACCAGCGTGCGCTGCGACCACGGGAGAGACGTCGGCGGTCTCAATCGCATCCGACACAAGCCCGCGAAGTTCGGTCACATACCTGGCAACGGCGCTCGGATCACCACACACGAGCAAACCTTCGGGCTCTACACACAGTGCGACGTCGGTGCCGGGCTCGTCGCTTGCCGGCACAACGGCCGCACCCATCGTCCGTGCCAACTCGTTCATCCGCTTGCTCTCCTCCGATTCGGCCCGACGGACCGAGAACATACCCTGAAATTCCGACATTGGGACGAGGCGGATGGACGTACGGGTCGGGGGCATGACTCGACACCTGATCCGCAGCGGCGAGTCTTTTAGCGGTCGCCGAAACGTTCTGCCCAGAACGGCAGGTTGCGGATGTGGTCGACGTCTTGCTTGTTGTCGTCGAAACCGAATCAGGTCGTCCGTGAAGCTGCGGACGCCCCGCGCGAAGGACCAGACGGAGTCTCGGCTCGTATACCACGACCGATACCCGCGCGCCCTAGGCAATTGTATGGAAGACCATCGGGGATGGGATCGGGGATCCCGGAGGCGTAGCGAAGTGTGAATCTTCAGCCGGTCTTTGGTTTTCGCGTTAGGCCATTTGTACAGCTGGGGAAGCACTCGGTGTAGGTGCAGAACGCTTACGGCATGACATAGGCATGAGGTCGCGGACAAGCCGCGCCAGGACCTTGTCCGCACCCGTATCCGCTGGTAGCCGCCGTTGATGCGCTACGTCCATTTGCTGGCAAAAGTAGCTGCCCGACAATCGGGGGAGGGCGGGCCGATGGCTTGCGGTTGCAAGCTGTCTTCAAAGCCTCCGTTAGCGAACTCGTAGCTCGGAGAGTCGGTCAGCGAGAACGTTCCACTGCGGGTCTTCGGTGAGGTGAGACCATGACACGCGGATGGCGCCGTGGATGGTGTCGTCGTCGAGCTCCATCGCTTTCAGAACATGGCTGGGTTCGTAGCTCTGCGACGTGCATGCCGAGCCATTCGACACGGCTACTACATCTTTCAGTGCGAGGATCGCTGCCTCGCCGTCCACACCTGGCACGGAAAAGTTGAGCGTGCTCGTGAGCGTGTTCTCGGCCGACCCGTTAATTCGCACATTGAGGGGTGTAAGGGCTTCGACCAAGCCGGACCGCAGTTCGGCGACGCGAGCCGCTCTGGCTGCTTGGTTCTTCATCGCAGACGAGACCGCTGTTCCCAGTCCGGCGATGAGTGGAACAGGGAGGGTGCCGGGGCGGAGTCCCCGTTCCTGCCCACCGCCGACCATCAACGGTGTGAGCGGGACGCGTCGGTATCCCCGGCGGCGAAGAATGACCATCGAGTCGTGCGGAGACCGCGCCACGATCCTGATGTCGACGCAGATTCCTATGGACCTCGATGAGAACTTCAGGTCGCTCATCGGGGAGGCCCTGGGGTTGGATATCCGAGATATGCGGATGCAGTGGAGGCTCCGGGACAGCTGGCGTTTGAACGCAGAACAGACCGGTTTCGTCGGCACTGACGAGACCATTGATGTCGCTACACTCGACACGCTCTGTGATGCGATGATTGAGGCAGCGTCGAATAATGCCCTCCCCACTTCCGACTCGTCGAAGCAATGGCATTCGGCCGGCGCCTCGACCCCGTCCTCCGTTCTTCCCGCTGTCCCTCTGACTCTCGAACCCCCACCGCCTCCGGATGTGGTCGCTACCAGGTTGCATCGAATTGCGGTGTGGTCTGCCGAGAAGGGGTTCTCTACTCCGCTGGAACCGAACCCGGCGACGGTGACTCGAAGGCTCGACGAGGCAGGCACAGGGCGGGCCGGCTACTACATCCTGGAATTCGTCGACGGGCAGTGCTACATCGGTGAATCGATTGATCTTCCCGAGCGATTGAGGCAACACCGTGCTCGTTATCAAGACATCCAGCAAGTCCGGATCCGTCCGGACTCTGCGGGAACGGGGTCTCTGGTCGGTAAGCGTCACCTCCGGTTGCACGAGAAGACTTTGATTCACTCCGCGCAGGACGCTGGGCTGCTCGCCCGCAACATCAATGAGATGGCCACCATGCTCGGCGTCAGCAAGTATCTCGATCAACTGGTCTCGCCCGACGAGCAGCGTCGCTGGTTGGACGCGCCCGATATCGTCAATACCTCGGACCCGACTATGCGCCAAAGCTTTCCGGCCGAACGGCTGGCCCGTACTGCCGCGAATTATCAACATTTTCGGCACCGAGATGACGGCGATCAGATAACGAGGATCATCGGGGGCTACCTGAGTCGTTGTGTTCCCTACCCGGTCAGGACCGAGCATCACTGCTGGGCTCTCAGTTGCCTGACCAGGCCTGGGAAGAGTTTCGGTCGCTTGTCTTGTCTCACGATTGCGATGACCGAAACATTGGTGATCTATCAGGACCGGGGCATGCCACCAGGAGGAAAAATTCAGGTGAACGAAGCGGAGTTGTTCCCCACGGATGCATCCGAATTCATGTTCTTCCGCCGCCACCCGGCTGTGCGAGTTGCCGAGGTCGACTATCAAGAATCAGGACCCGGTCAACTTTTCCTATATGCGGACACCCTGGACGCCCTAGAACGCCTCGTCGACGACGTGGCTGTCACTCGGGCTGCCGCGACCACTGCACTTCACATCATGCGTAAGGGTCCTTGCATGCAGCGCAGGGTTCACTGCCCGCAACTCGCCGATGCTGCGTTCACCGCCGCGTCCGAGAGGTACAAGGCAATGTAGGCGGAGCAGGTCAGAAAAGTGCCGTCGCCGGATTGCCGAAGGGGATCTCCAGGGTTCGCGCTTCGGGGCGAGGGTAGCGGCAGCCCAGGAGCAGTAGCGGCTGTGCACCGCCGTGTCAGCGATCTTAGAGGTGTGGAATCGACGAGCCATCGCTCCGACAAGATCAGGGCTCTCCGAATCCATAGGTGAACGTTTCGGTTTCCCAGTTCATTGTTGCGTGATACTTGTACCCCCTCTTCGAACCATTCGGATTCTCCTCGGTTGCCGCGAAGCACTCGAGAACGGTCGTCTGCGCGAGGAGGTCATCCACAGATCCGCCCGCGACCGGTGAGCACGACACCGAGAGCACCGGACCGTCGATGATGGACGAGTTCGCATGACCGGTGGCCATTTCTCTGATGCTGTTTTCAACGTGTGTGATGCTCAACCTGCGCATCGCTCTCTCCGAGTCTTCGCGGCGTTCGCGGTCAGCCTTTTCGGCAGCGGCGGCCCGCGCTGCGGAGCTCTCTGATGCGGAAAGCTGCGCGGCCGCCACGTCGGCGCGGTTGTCTGCATCGCGAGACAACCTCACGGCGACGCTTACACCGATGACAGTCACCAACAAAACTGCCAGCATCACCCCGATCGGATGTCGGATGAGGTTCTTCCAGCGGAGTGGGTGCTTCGGAGAGGGATCCGGCAGATCGAGCCACTTTTGGCCGTCCCAGTACTGCATCCCATGATCGGGCCGCGGATACCAACCCGGTTGCGCGCTATTCGGATCATCGGTCACGGTACTCACCCCTCCATGGAGCATCGCAGGCAGCCGTGATTGTTCAAGACTAACGCGCATTTCGATCAGCGAACCTACAATGGCCAACTTCCACCGGTCGGTACTTGAGCCTGCAGGAATACGGGGCTCCATTCATACGGGTGTTTATGGTGCAGCCGGGTGCACGGGCAGAACCCCGATTCGGCGTGGCGAACACCCAGATCGTTGTGTGAACGCCACCACCAGCCCCGCCGCCACCATCACCTGGCCCACCATCAACGCTGTCGGCAGCGCGACGAGCTCCCAGCCGGTCGAGGCGAACCCGAAAGCCCACACCACGATGGTCGCGGCCAGAGCCACTGTGGTCACCTGTCCGAGCGCCATGAGGACTGTCGCCCTCCCTCGAGTGTGTCGCCGGAGAATGCAGGCGGTCCCGACGATGGCTCCGGCGAGAGAACAGGGCAATCCGACCAATGTCGGCAGCACCACCAGCAGTTCGAGACCACGGCCGCCGACTTCGACCACTCCTGACACGACCAGCTGAGGCACCACGTAGATCAGGACCGCAACCGTGCACAACACCGAGACGATCGAGACGGTCAGGAGCATCTTCATGCAGGGAAGGTAACGGACGAGGTGATCCGTTCGAGGATGCCCCGGACGGGCCGCAGAGTTTCGGTCGAAAGCCGCCGCAACCGAGGGGCGAATGGCACAGAATGGATCGGTAACCAATAGCAGGCGAGTGGGAAAGGTGCTTGCAGGGTCCACCGTCCACCCCGCTTCTCGATGCTTGAAAGATGCTGGGGGACTAGCGTTTTCAGGATGTGCGATGATCGAGGCACTCGTGGGGATCCACGCGACGGATGGCGAGCCCGACCAGGCTCGGTCCGGACCGCCGACGCGAACCGACGACGATCCAAGTGGCGTCGGCGTCTCCCTCGAGAGGCTGCTTGCCCTCGTGAAGCTGACCCCTGCGCAGGCGGCCGTGCTCGTCACCGATGTGGTCGATCAGGTCGAGTCGGCACACGA
This sequence comes from Rhodococcus sp. NPDC060084, assembly GCF_042730335.1. Classification (NCBI taxonomy): domain Bacteria; kingdom Bacillati; phylum Actinomycetota; class Actinomycetes; order Mycobacteriales; family Nocardiaceae; genus Rhodococcus; species Rhodococcus sp. NPDC060084. The sequence continues at coordinate 79,593 of NZ_JBHWWX010000004.1, read as the reverse complement.
GTCGGGGCGTTCTCCGGCGAGGCTTCGAGGAAACGCCGTGACGGTTTCCCAAAGCGGGCACCTCACGATCGAGCGCGGCGGGAACGCGGGATCCCGGGACGAGGTCCGTGATGCGGTCGCCGTCCTGCTTCGAGAGATCGCGGCGAACTGTCGCAGCGCGGAATTTGTGGACCGGCTGGACGGATCGATCGCCGAGTCGTCGGACTCGCTCGTCCTCGCGCAGCTCGTGCGCAGCACCGTCGCAACAGAATTCGCTCCGGACGATGTGGAGGCGACGCGTCGTCAGCTTGCGGCGCTCGTCTCGGCGGTGCTGGGACGCGCCCGTCCGGAAGGTCGAGGGCAGGAACAGCCGGACGCCCCGGATCAGCCTCCCCCGTCTGCCGGATCCTCTCTCGCCTCGACCGGCTGGCAGCCACCCGCAACGAAGATCTGGCATCGCAAGAGAAGGCGACCGTCGTGGCGCCGGGGTCTACTCGCCCTGCTCGCCCTCCTCGTACTCGCCGGGATGGTGTGGGTGGCTCCGAAAGCATGGTCGGACCTGAGGCAGGGATGGAACACCCTCCTCGACCCCGGGGAGTCGTCGATGGACGATCAGATCAGTCCGGTTTCGCCGCCGCCCCCGGCGCCCGACGCCGTATCCCCTCCGGCCGAGCCGGGGTCCACCGAGCCGGGCCCCGTCCCCGTCGATCTTCCGGGTGAAGCCGGACCCATCACCCGGATGGTCGCGAGCTTTGCCAACGGTGCCTGTGAGCCGGGACGATCGTGCAACCTGCGGGTGGATGTCGGTGTCGATCCCGCAGCGAATGTCGGTGCGGTGACCTGGAATCTGACCGTCTACGACAGATGTACGGGTGCGGTCGGTCCGGGTGGTGAGGTCACGGTGCCGGTACCGCCCGGCGCGCAGGAGGCCTACGGCGTCGGTCGCGTCGATCTGCCGCCGGGCGCTGCGCTGGCGGTCGCCGCGGTCAGCACGGCTCCAGCCGCCGCCGCGTCGGAGCCGCTGTACGTGCCCGCCGAGAACGTAACCTGCCCGCCGGGGGGCTCTGGTGCAGGCGGATAGGCGCCGATCCGATCCCTGGCTCGTCGCTGCGGCAGTCGTCCTGGTCGCTCTCGGCGTGCTCAACATGTGGACGACGGGAATGACGGCACCGGCAGTGCGTCACGCGGTTCTCGCTGGCGTGGGCCTCGGCGCCATGTGGGCGACGTCGCGAATGCGGGTCGCCACCCTGAGCCGTTTCGGCTGGATCCTCTACATTGCCTCGGTTGTTCTGCTCGTGGCGGTGCCGCTGATCGGGATCGCGACGATGGGCGCGCAGCGCTGGCTGAATCTCGGCGTGTTCACCCTGCAGCCCTCCGAGATCGCGAAGCTCGCCCTGGTTTTAGTGCCCGCATCGATACTGGCTCGTGACTACACGGTCCGCAGGTTCCTGGCTGTCCTGGCGGCTGCGTGTGTGCCGATCGCGCTGGTCGCGCTGCAACCCGACCTGTCGACGGCCGTGGTGCTCGTCTTCACCGTGGTGCTCATGCTGATCCTGGCCCGGGTGCCGATGCGGTCGCTGCTTCCACTGTTCGCGCTCGGCGTCGCCTCGCTGCCGCTGGCGTTGCTGTTCCTCCGCCCGTACCAACTCGATCGGATCAACGTCTTCCTCTCGCGCGACGCGGATCCGCAGGGTTCCGGCTGGGCTGCCTGGCAGGCGGACATCGCGATCGGCAGCGCGGGATGGTGGGGCCTCGGCCGGGAACCGGACTACGGCCTCCGGGCCACCTACCTGCCCGAATCCGAGCACGACCTGGCCTTCGCGAGCTTGGTGTACGGATGGGGTCTGGTCGCCGGGCTGGCCGTCGTGCTGGCCGTCGTGGTCATCGTGTGGCGTGCCGTCCTCGCTGCCCGACACGCACGGACGAGGGAAGCGGCACTCGTCGCGGCGGGTGTCGCCGGACTGTTCGGAATTCACACGGTGGTGTCGGTCGCCCAGAGCCTGTCGCTGCTGCCGCACACCGGCATGCCCATTCCCTTGTTCAGTTACGGGGGCACCGCCTCGATCGTCGGGTTCGTCTCCCTCGGCTTGGTGCTCGCGGTGCGGCGCGACGGCGTGACGCGGTCGCTGTGGGCCACCGAATCCCGGAAGCGACGGCTCCCTCGCGGAGTGTCGACGAGCGCGGTGGCGGTGACCGCGTCGCTCGTCGCGATGTCGATGTTCGCCTGGCAACTCCAGACCGCTCACGGCGGCGATCTGCGGGCCACCAGCGACACGCAGATGCTGCGCTGTCTCCGCCTGCCCGCCGAACGAGGTGACATTCTCGACCGAAACGGTGTTCCGGTCGCGGTCAATGTCGCCGAATACTCCGTTGCGGTGGTTCCGCGGATGTTCGCCGACGGTGACCCCGGGATACGCGACGAACTCGCCGCACTCCTCGCCATCACGCCCGACGAACTCGCGGACGACCTGACGAGCGCGGAAGGGGAGATGCAGCTCGTGCTCGGACGCGTCGGGGCCGAGCAGGCCCGCCGAATCGTGGACGCCCAGCTGCCCTGGGTGCTCGTGTACCCGACCGGACGCAGGCAGTATCCCCAGGGGGAGTCGCTGGCGTCCGTCCTCGGGTACGTCGGGACCGCGGACGAGCAGGGCATGCAGTACTGGCCGAACCTCCCGCTCGGAGCGCGGGTGGGCAAGGCGGGACTCGAGATGCAGTACGACGCGTTGCTCCGCGGCGTCGACGGCCGGCAGTGCATGTACGTCGATCCGTCCGGGCGTCCGGTCGGCACAGGGGAGAGGGTGGACCCGGTACGGGGTCACGACCTGCGGTTGCACCTCGACCTCGGCATGCAACAGGCCGCGACCGATGCGCTCGCACAGGCAATGCGCACCAGCGGAGGCGACCTCGGTGCCGCAGTCGTGATGGATGCCCGCACCGGTGGGGTGCTGGCACTGGCCAGTGTTCCCGGCTACGACAACAACGTCTTCGAACCACCGGTCGACCCGGTCGCGCTCGCGGCGCAAACCGAGGGCACGGGGCCGGGTCGGATGCTCAACCACGCTGCGCAGACTGCCGTGCCTCCGGGCTCGACGTTCAAGATCGTTACCGCCGCGGCGAATGCGTCGTCGCACGTGTTGTCGCCGGACACCGTGCTCGCGGGCGGCGCCTCCTATGCCTACGGAGGGCACACTTTTGCGAACTGGCAGCCCATGGGGGGAAACAGTCTGCTGGGGGCTATCCAGTGGTCGGACAACGTCTACTTCTATCAGCTCGCCGACCTCATCGGCCCCGAGCGCATAGCGACGACCGCGGGTGAACTGGGTGCCGGCTCGCCGACGGGCATCGATCTGCCCAACGAGTCCGCGGGTTTCCTCGGCACACCGGAGAACGTCAGCGACATCGGTGGGGCCTGGTATCCGGGGTCGACCCTGTTGATGGGAATCGGTCAGGGCACCGTCAGCTCGACCCCGCTGCAGGTGGCGCGTTGGACGTCGGGTATCGCCTCCGGCGCGATGGTGACGCCCCAACTCGCGGCGGCCTACGGGCCGGCGGAGGGTGTGCCCGTTCCGACCGAGGAACCGCATCGACTGTCCTTCGCGGACGAACTCGGACCTGTGCGAGCGGGGATGCGTGCATCGGCCGCCGCCGGTACCGCCGGCCAGCTCGCGAGCCTGCCGGTGCCGGCCGGGGCGAAGACCGGTACCGCCGAGGATCCCTCGGCCCCCGGGAAGGGCCTCAATGCCTGGTTTTCCGCGGTGGTGCCCTTCGATGCACCCGAGGTGGTGGTGACGGCACTCGTGCGGGGCGGTGGATTCGGTTCGGCGACATCAGGTCCGGTGGTCAAGACTCTGCTCGAGCGCTATCTCGCCCACACCCGCTGACCAACCAGACCCGCTGAACATCAGGCGCTGTAGGCAGCGACCACCTCGGGGTGGTCCATGCAGGCGGTCGCGCCTTCCGCAACGCAGGTGAGAGGACGCTCGGCGGCCTTCACGGGAAGGCCGAAGGCTTCTTCGAGCAGTTGCGGCAGGCCACGCAGCATCGATCCACCGCCGATCGCCAGCATTCCTTCGGCCATCACGTCACCGATGGCCCGCGCCGGTAGGTCGTCGAGGCACGCGGACAGCGTCTGCACGATGCTCGTCATCGTGGGCCGCACCGCATCCATGATCTCGTCGGTTTCGAGAGTGACCAGCCGGACCCGGCCGGTCGCGGCGTCGCGGCCCTCCACCACGAGCGGCTGTTCCTCGGCGACCTCGGGCGCTCCCACCTTGGCCCGCTCCGCGGTGAACTCGCCGACGACGAGTTCGTGTTCCGCGCGCAGGTAGCGGAGTATCGCCCTGTTCAAGTCGTTTCCCGCAATTCGGCAACTGCGGTGCGACAGGACACCGCCGTAACAGAGAGCAGTGACTTCCGAAGTGCCACCGCCGATATCGACAACGAGGTGGGTGGACGGCTCGAGCGGGTTGAGACCGCAACCGAGCGCGCCGGCCACCGGTTCCGGCACCAGACCGACCTTCCGCAGACCCGCCTCGTGTGCGACTTCGAACATCGCGCGACGCTCGAGCGGGGTCGCGCCGGCGGGAACCGCGACGACGCCCGTCGGCCGTGTACCGAACCGGCGGCGGGGGGCTGCCCGCTCGAGAACGGCACTGACAAACGTCCGAGCGGTCCCGAGATCGACGATGACACCGTCACGTATCGGGTGAATCGCCGTGATTCCGGAGGGAATGCGGTCGACGAGGTCACTCGCGTCATGGCCGATCGTGAGCGCTTTGTGGGGCTCCCTCGTCCGAACCATCAACAGCGACGGTTCGTTCAGGACTATGCCGTCTTCGGGAGTGCCGACGACAGTGTTGGCTGTTCCGAGATCGATACCGAATCCACGCACGTCGGCCTCCGAGCGGATCACCCGCGAGAGTGTTCAGATGCTGGTCAGCGGCATCCGAAGATGTCGAATAAGAGCAAGGTTACCGCTGTCGAATTCGCCTCGGCGCGTTGTTCGGCGGAATAGGCGACGTGGACTCTCGCAGAGTGCCCCGCTCGTCGTGGATGACCGGATACGGGGATGCGCACCCCTGCCTTCGGGGGGGTCGGCTACTTCTCGTCGGGAGCGACGGGCGGGGGAGTGGGAATCACCGCGGTGGTCAGATCGACGCGCATTCGGTCGCCGCCTGCATCCGTTCGGTAGGGGGCAAGGATCTCGCCGAGTCGCGCCTGGATTTCCGCAAGATCGTCGGTGGTGACGTAGAGCGGAGTGGTTCCGAAACCCAGATAGTGCCGGAGCTGTCGATCGTCGTTCTCGACGAACGAGTCGAAACTCTTGCCGAGTGATCCGAGGAAGGCGAGAAAGGCATTCCGTAGTTCGGCTTCGTCCATGGCCGCGAGCTCGTCGTGTCCGACATGGGCCATACGCTCGCCGAGCGCGAGGGTGCGTTCGATGGTGCCGCGTACGCGGCGTTCGTCGACGACGGTAACGATCTCGGCGTCGATCAGGGCCGCGATGTGCCGATAGAGCGTGGCCTGGGTGACGTCGGGGAGCTCGGCCCGGAGTTGTGCGGTGGTCAGCCGGCGCCCGCCGAGTTGCTGCACGATCCGCAGGCGAACGGGATGCAGCACCACCTCGGCAATCGGTGAGGTCTTTCCCATCGGCACCCTTCCCGCATTATTATCAGTCTGATAATGTTCTCAGTACTACATCGAGCTTACCGTCGACGGGAGACCTGACGTTATGGCGACATCGACCATTCGAGACAACGCCCTTCATCTCTCGTTCTCCTGGTGGGAGGCGATCATGGTCCACCGGAGCACGATGGAGGTGCCGTTGTCGGAGATCTCGAGCGTCGAGGTTCTGCCGGGCTGGACGTCCGAAATACTCGGCATCAGATCGGGATTGGTGATCTCCGGATATCTCAAAGTGGGCACCTTCCGGCATCCGCGCGGCACACGGCGCCTGGTCGCGATGAAGCGCGGATATCCGGTGCTGCGCATCGGGGTGCGCCGGGCCGGCACCGAGTTCGACGAGCTTCTACTGAGTTCTCCGAATGCGTACGCACTCGCGAACGCCGTGGACCCGGCCGGGGCTCACTGACCACCGACGCTGTCCGGCTCAGCCGGCGGTTTCGGCGAGCAATACCTGTGCTGCCTGCCTGACGCGTCTTCGTTGCCGTCGATTACGGCCGTAACCAGCGCGGAGTGCTCGGGTTCGAAGCCGAGCCCCGTGGCTCGATCGTGTTGCTCGTCCTCGGACCCCGCACCTTCCCGATGGAGGACCTTGATCACCCCGCGCTCACGTACCCACGGTTCGGCCGCACTGTCGGGCTTCACCCAGGGCGTGGGTCACACCGCGGCCCGCCTCGGTCCGCTGCTGTCTGCCGTCTTCCAAGACCTCACCTCGGGCTACAGCGCGACGTACTTGGTCTCGAGATACTCCTCTATCCCTTCCGTACCGCCCTCACGCCCGAAGCCCGATTCCTTGACCCCGCCGAAAGGTGCTGCGACGTCGGAGATGACGCCTCGGTTGACGCCGACCATCCCGGCGTTCAGCGCCGACGCGACGCGCAGCGCACGGTCGAGATCGCGGGTGTAGAAGTACGCGGCGAGGCCGTACTCGGTGTCGTTCGCCGCAGCGACCGCCTCCTCCTCGGTGTCGAACGTTGTGATGGCGACGACCGGGCCGAAGATCTCTTCGCGCAGCACACGGGCGTCGGCGGGCACCTGGTCGAGGACGGTCGGGGGGTAGAAGGTGCCCGGTCCGTCGGGGACGACGCCGCCGGCGAGGAGACCCGCCCCGCGTGCCACCGCATCGAGAACCAGCTCGTGCACTCGATAGCGCTGTACGGAGGTGATGAGCGGCCCGAGGTCGGTACCGTCATCGAGGCCGTGCCCCATGCGAAGCGCCGTCATCCGCGCGACCAGCGTATCGGTGAACTGCTGCGCCACTTGGGAAGCCACGTAGAAGCGGTTTGCGGCGGTGCACGCTTCGCCACCGTTCCGCATCTTCGCTGCCATGGCACCGTCGACGGCGGCGTCGATGTCGGCGTCGTCGAAGACGAGGAATGGCGCGTTACCACCTAGTTCCATGGAAGTGCGCAGCAGGCGCTCGGCAGACTGGCGGACCAGTAGCTTCCCGACACCGGTGGAGCCGGTGAAGGTGATCTTCCGCAGGCGCGGATCGGTGATCAGAGGTTCGGTCAGCGCGGCAGCGTCCGACGCCGGCAGGATCGACAGCACCCCTTCAGGGAGGCCGGCGTCGGCGAAGACCTGCCCGAGCAGCAGCATCGTCAACGGAGTTTCGGCAGCGGGTTTGACGATGATTGTGCAGCCCGCCGCAAGTGCCGGGCCGATCTTGCGAGTTGCCATAGCCAACGGGAAGTTCCACGGAGTCACCGCGAGGACCGGCCCGACCGGTTCTTTGGTGACGAGGATGCGGCCGTTGCCGCCGGGCGACGTCGTGGTGCGCCCACCGATACGTACGGCCTCCTCGGCGTTCCACCTCAGGAACTCGGCACCGTAGTTCACCTCACCGTGCGCCTCTGCGAGGGTCTTGCCCATTTCCAGGGTGATCGTGCGGGCGAAGTGGTCCGCTCGTTGCTTCACGAGTTCGAATGCGGTGCGGAGGATGCCGCTGCGCACACGAGGCGGTGTGGCCGCCCACGCGGCCTGCGCCTCTGCGGCGAGATCGAGCGCGCGCAGACCGTCCGCCGCAGACGCATCGGCGACCTCGGCGAGCACCTCACCGGTGGCGGGATCCTCGACCGGGAATGTCGCGCCGGTGGACGCGTCGGCGAGGGTGCCGCCGAGCCACAGTCGGGTCGGGGCGCCGAGCGCGGTCACTGCGGTGTTCCCACGAGTGCGCCGGCGACGGCACGCACCGCGTCGGCGAGGACGTCGAGGCCCTCGACGAGCAGTTCGTCGGAGATCACGAGCGGCGGCAGCAGCCGGATGACGTTGCCGTACGTACCGCACGTGAGCACGATGACGCCGTCGGCGAGGGCACGCGCGGCGATCTCCGAGGCGGCCTCGGGATCGGGTTCGCGAGTACCGGGACGAACCAGTTCGACGGCGAGCATCGCCCCGCGGCCACGAACCTCGCCGATGACGTCCATGTCGTCGGCGAGACTACGCAGCTTTTCGGTGGCGATCTGTTCGATGCGTCGGGCCCGACCACACAGGTCGAGTTCTTCCATGCGAGCGAGAGTGGCGAGCGCGGCTGCGCAGGCAACCGGGTTGCCGCCGTAGGTGCCGCCGAGTCCGCCGCCGTGCACCGCGTCGATCAGGTCGGCACGACCCGTGACCGCAGCGAGTGGCATACCGCCCGCGACACCCTTGGCGATCGTCACGAGGTCGGGCACGACGCCCTCGTCGTCACACGCGAACCACCGGCCGGTGCGGGCGAGGCCCGTCTGCACCTCGTCGGCGACGAACACGATGCCGTTGGCTTTGGCCCAGTCGACGAGCGCGGGCAGGAAACCCTCGGCGGGAACGATGAATCCGCCCTCGCCCTGGATCGGTTCGATCACGATCGCCGCGACATTGTGCGCGCCGATCTGCTTGTCGATCTGCATGATTGCGCGCTGTGCGGCCTGCGGCCCGGAGATCGGAGTGCCGTCGTGGTTGAGGTCGTCACGGAACGGATACGACGCCGCGACGCGCTGAACATCCGATGCGAACGGACCGAAGCCCTCCTTGTACGGCTTGTTCTTCGCCGTCATAGCCATCGTCAGGTTGGTGCGCCCGTGGTAGGCGTGGTCGAAGACGACCACGGTCTTGCGGCCGGTGGCGACGCGGGCGATTTTCACCGCATTCTCTACCGCCTCGGCGCCGCTGTTGAACAGCACCGTGCGTTTGGCATGGTTGCCGGGCGTGAGTTCGGCGAGTTTCTCCGCGACCGCGATGTACCCCTCATAGGGGGTGACCATGAAGCAGGTGTGTGTGAAGCGCCCCGCCTGTTCCCGAATCGCCGCGACCACGGCCGAGTCGGATGCTCCGACACTCGTGACGGCGATACCGGAACCGAGATCGATGAGTGCGTTTCCGTCGACGTCGAGAATGATGCCGCCGTCGGCGTCAGCGGTGTAGACGGGGACGGACGACATGACTCCGGCACCGACGGCATTGCGGCGTCGTTCGTCCAGCGCCGCCGAGCGGGGGCCGGGCAGTTCGGTGACGAGGCGGCGCTGCTGGGGGATGCGGTATTCGATCTCGGACATCGACGGGCCTTTCGGTGGAGCAGAGAGGGGTGGTCAGGCCTTCGGCAGGGCCATGGCGGAGAGCAGTTCGTAGCCGACGTGCGCGGCGGCGATACCCGTGATCTCGGCGTGGTCGTACGACGGCGACACCTCCACGATGTCGGCGCCGACGAGATTCGTTCCGGCGAACGCGCGGAGCATCCGCAGCAGTTCCCGGCTCGTCATGCCGCCGGCTTCGGGGGTGCCGGTGCCCGGGGCATGGGCGGGGTCGAGCACGTCGATGTCTACGGAGACATAGACCGGTCGATCCCCGATACGGGCGAGCATCCGCTCGATCGCCGCTGCGACACCGTCGATTTCGATCTCGGGGGAGGTGACGGCGGAGAAGCCGAGCATTTTGTCGTCGGCGAGGTCCTGGTCGCTGTAGAGCGGACCTCGCGTACCGACGTGCATGCTGGCTTCGCGGTCGATCAGGCCCTCCTCGGAGGCCCGGCGGAACGGCGTGCCGTGAGTGATCGAGGCGCCGAAGTACGTGTCCCACGTGTCGAGGTGCGCGTCGAAGTGGACGACGGCGACGGGACCGTGGCGACGCGCCACCGAACGCAGCAGCGGTAGCGCGATGGTGTGGTCGCCACCGATGGTGAGCAGGCGCGTGCCGTCACCGGTGAGAGCGTCGGCGCCGCGTTCGATGTCGGTGACGGCCTCGTCGATATTGAACGGATTGCAGGCGATGTCGCCGGCGTCGGCGACCTGCATCGCGTTGAACGGTGAGACGTCCAGCGCCGGGTTGTACGGACGCAGCAGTTTCGACGACGCGCGGACATGGGCGGGGCCGAGGCGTGCGCCCGGCCGGTAACTCACTCCGGTGTCGAAGGGGACGCCGACGATGGCGACGTCGGTGCTGGTGACCTCGTCGAGGCGGGGGAGTCGCGCGAAGGTGCCGGGGCCGTTGTAGCGGGGGATCCGGGAGGCGTCGACGGGTCCGATAGGGCTCATGATCGGGTCCTTTTTGTAGGGAAGTGTCAGTCGGCGTAACCGGGCGCGATGCGATCGAGTAGGCGCAGCATCGCTGCCCACGCCAGGTCGGCTCCCGGGTCGATGAAATCGTCACCGGTCTCGGTGCCGGTGAGCTGGCGTGCGCTGCGCTCGCACACGTTCGGAGGGGGCAGGACGAGCGGCCCTGCGGCAGCGGCGGTGACCTGGATCTCACACGCGCGGTTGAGGTAGAACATGCGCAGAAACGCTTGGGCCGGAGTGCTCCCGACGGTGAGCAGTCCGTGGTTGCGGAGGATCAGGACGGGGTGGTCGCCGAGATCGGCGACCAGCCGGGCCTGTTCGTCGAGGCTCAGCGCGACACCCTCGTACTCGTGGTAGCCCACGCGGTTGTAGAACTCCATGGACATCTGGTTGACGGGAAGCAGACCGTCAGGGTTCGCGGCGACTGCGCAGCCTGCCCGGGTGTGGGTGTGCATCACGCAGTGCGCGTCGGATCGCGCGGTGTGCACGGCGCCGTGGATCACGAACCCGGCCGGGTTGACCAGTGTCCCGGTGTCTCCGATCGGTTGTCCCGCCGGATCGACCACCACGAGGTTCGATGCGGTGATCTCCTCGAACAACAGCCCATAGGGGTTGATGAGGAATCGCGGCTCCGGCCCGGGCAGCCGGAGCGAGATGTGGGTGAAGATCAGGTCGGTCATCCCGAAGTGCGCGGCGAGCCGGTAGACGGCGGCAAGTTCGCATCGCAGGCGCAGCTCTTCCGCGGTGTCGGCGGCGACGGCAGTATCGGTCACAGGTCGAGCACCGCCTTCGAGAGAGGGCGGGATACGCACGGGAAGAAGCATTTTCCTTCCGCACGTTCTTCGTCGAGGAGGATGTTGTCTCGGTGCTCGATCGCACCTGAGAGCACCCCGACTTCGCAGCTACCGCACGTGCCTTCGCGGCAGGACCACATCACGTCGGCGCCGGCACGCTCGAGAGCGTCGAGGACCGATTCGCCTTCCGCGACCTCCAGCACCGGTCCGTCGATACCGAGTTGCACCGAGCATGCGGTACCGGATCGAGCATCGACGGCCGGAGCTTCCGCAGGCAGGGCCGTTGCGGGGGAGAATGATTCGATCCGTAACACCTCAGCGGGGAGCAGCTCGATGAGTTCGGCGAGCATGCGCTCCGGGCCACACGAATACATCAATGCCCCGGGACCGAGATCCGCGCACAGCGTCGGCAGATCGATGCGCTCGCCCTCGGTGGAAGGGTAGAGATGCACGGGTACCCCGGTGGCCGCGAGTCGCTCGACGAATCGCGCCGGGGCTTCACCGGAGTAGGCGTAGTGCACCGACACGGTCGCACCGCGCGCGGCAGTGGCCTCGACCATCGGCAGCAGCGGGGTGATTCCGATGCCCCCGGCGACAAAGACGTAGGCCGCTGCGTCCTCGAGTGGGAAGTGTTGACGGGGACCTTGCACACGCAGGATGTCACCGGGGCGCAACGTCGAGTGCACGTACGCCGAGCCACCGCGAGAATCTGTGGCGGCGCGCACCGCGACCGTCCAGCTGCGCAGGTCTGCCGGATCGCCGCACAGCGAGTACTGGCGAGTAAGCCCCGGTGACAGTTCCATGTCGATATGGGCGCCGGGATCCCAGGCGGTCATCTGTTCACCGGCCGGGTCGGCGACGTCGATCGATAGGATTCCCTCGGCCTCCCAGGTGATTCCGGTGACGCGCACCGATCGGGTGCGCAGCGTGCGGTCGGTCGAGCTCTCGAGCAGCGCGGTCATCGGTACCCTGCTTTCGTTGCGACGCGGTCCTGGAACATCGCTGTGATCTGGTCCCAGTGCGATACGAGGTTCGTGGAGTCGGAGCCGGGGGAGTTCCGCCCGATCTGCAGGCGGTGCAGCATCGGCATGTCCTGCTCGTTGACCTCCCACAACACCTGGGTCAGTTGAGCGCGGGTGTCGGCGAAATCGTCACCGGCAGCGGACGAGTCGACGAACACCGACATGTACTCGACGGTGCGGTCCGGCGCGACGGGGTGGTAGCCGATGACCTGGAACCAGTCGGCCTCGAGGAACACCAGCGCATTGGGGAAGATACAGAAGATGTCCTGCCGTTCGAGCCGGTCGGCGGGCACGTCGCCGAGCCACGGCAGTGACTTCGCGGTCTTCTCGGCTTTGCCCGCGGCACCGCGCGGGTAGCTTCCTCCGATGATGTCCGGATGCAGCGCGACATCGTCGACGTCGAGGGACGCGGTCACCGGGCCGACCTGCGGGTGCACGAACGGCAGGTGGTAGAAGTCCAGGAAGTTCTCCACGATGAGCTTCCAGTTGGCGTCGATCTCGAACTTCTTCTCGCCGGCGAGGTGCAGGCGGCTGAAGTCGATATGCGACCAGCGAGCGAGCAGCGGCTCGAGATGAGCAGCGAAGCTGTCGGCGCAAGCCTGAGGATCCGTGTCGGTCGCCGACAGGTCGATGAAGATCATGCCGGCCCACGTGTGGCTCGCCACGAGCAGCAGGCTCAGCCGTTCGGCGGTCTCGGGATCGAGCTTCGACCGACGCTCACGGGTGTAATACGGTGCCGCGGCGAGCGTTCCGTCGAGCTTGAACGACCAGCAGTGGTAGGCGCACTGGATGCGCCCCTGCACGACCATCGGATCCTCGGTCAGTGCCATGCCGCGGTGGCGGCACGAGTTGTGGAACACGCGGATACGGCCGTCCTCTCCGTGTACCAGGAGCAGTGGCTTACCGCCGATGGTCACGGGATGTACAGCGCCGGGTTCTGCAACCCAGTGGGCGTAACCGGCCCACACCCATCCGGACGAGAAAATCCGGTCCTGTTCGAGGGCGAATTCGTCGGCACCCGTGTACGCGCGCGCCGGGACGAGAGAGCGTCCGGTGGGCATCGCGGGCAGCGGACCGTCGATCACGACGTTGCCGGTGGACGTGGTGGTTCGTTCCGGTACCGGAAACTGAAGGGTGCTCATCGGGACGCTCCTCGGGAAGTGATGGTGGTGGTGCGGTCCGTCGCTTCGGCAAACGCGGTGACGGCCCGGTCGCGCAGGGTCAGGGTGTCGGCCCACCGGTCGGACAGCTCAGCACCCACGCGATCGGTGATGGCGTACGGGGTGGTGCCGAGTTCGGTGCAGAACATCACCGGATCGGTGCTGCCGCGGCGGCCGCGGCGCTCGAGAATCGAGGTGAACGCCCGAGTCCACCAGCCGGTGAACAGCTCCTCCCACTCACGGTGCTGGGGGAACCCGAGGGGGATCTGCACCTGGCAACGGGTCGCGACGCGTCCCTGGACGGACTCCGCACGGGCGAACAACGCCTCGATGTGTCCGTCGATCTCGGAGGTCGGCGTCACCGGGATCTCACTGCCGGCTACATAGTGCGACAAGTCGATTGCCAGGTTCACGTCCGGATCCAGATCCTTCAACAGTCTGGTGGTGCGGCGCATATCGTCCGTGAGGGTGTTGCGGTGGGTTTCGAGTTGCATCGCCACGCCCGCCGCCCGGCTGGTGCGATGCCAGCGGTGCACGGTGTCGAGCACAACCGCGTCGTCGGGGTCGAAGACGCAGCCGCACACCACCATCCGGCTCGCGCCGATCGTGTCGGCATAGCGCAGGGCCGCGTCGAGGTCGCTGTCGTCGCGGACGAAGGCGAACACCGCAGCCTGTAGGTCGTGGTCGCGCAGCAGAGGAGCGAGGGTCGCGGCTTCGGGCTTGCCGCGTGCACCGAGGTCGACTGCGACGCCGTCGAAGTGCTCGCCGGCGAGACGGTCGAGTTGTTCGGTCAGGCTCCACGGGGTGCCCTGCCACGGCAGATCCTCCATTGCCCAGAGGGATTGGAACATCTCCAGTCGGATACTCATGCGGTCACCTCGTACAGGTTCGTGACGGCGTGTGCCGGGGTGCCGGTGCGGTACCACTCGACGACGTTGGCCGCCTGCATGCGGACGTACTCGCGGGCCGTTCGGTCCGACAGGTACGCCACGTGCGGGGTCAGGAGGACGTTGGGGTGTTCGGCAAGCCGGTCACCTGGGAGCGGAGGTTCGACGTCGAGCACATCGAGGGCGGCCCCGGCGAGGTGGCCGGAGTCGAGTGCGTCCGCAAGTGCATCGGAATCGACGATGCCGCCGCGGGAGACGTTGATCAGCCACGAGCCGGGTCTCATCGCAGCGATGAGGTCGGCGTCGAACAGCTTCTCGGTGGAGTCGTCGAGTGGCAGGTGGATCGAGACGACGTCGGACTGTGTGATGACGTCGGTGAGCGACGACGCTGTCACTCCCGCCGGCATCCGGCGCCCGGCGTGGTCGTAGCCGAGGATCCGTCCGGTCGAACCGGCGGCCAGTGCGGCCACTTCGCTGCCGATACGCCCCATCCCGACGAGGCCGAGAGTGGTATCCGAGAGTCGCCGCGGGGCGTACCGCGGGCGGTCCAGCCACCCGCGTCGACCGTGCAGTGCGAAGAAGTCGAGCCGGCGCACCGCCGCCAGTGTCAGTGCCCACGTGTGGGTGGCGACCTCGCTGGAAGCGACATCCCCGACCGTGGCCACCCAGACGTCACGGGCGGTGGCCGCATCGATGTCGACGGAGTCGTAACCGCGCGAGAGCATCGACACGATACCCAGGTGAGGGAGCTGCCCGAGCAGGTCGCTGTCGACGGGTGCGTACCCAACGAGGAGCGCGGACGCATCCGCCGCCGCGGCGGCGATCGTGTCAGGGTCGCGGGTGTCGAGCACACGCACCTCGAAGCCTTCGGCCTCGAGCAGTGCGACTCCTTCGGAGGGGTCGAGGTCGTCGAGATCGGTGTAGACCGCGATCGGGGATGCCATGATGCTCCGTTCGGGTCGATCAGTGGATGTGGGACAGGAATGCGCGGGTGCGTTCGTGTTCGGGCGCGGTGAAGAACTGCTCGGGTGGTGCTTGTTCGACGATGACGCCGCTGTCGAACAGAGCGACCTCGTCGGCGACCCGTCGGGCAAACCGTGTTTCATGGGTGACCACGATCATCGTCATGCCCTGTTGCGCAAGGTCTTCCATTACCGAAAGCACCTCGTTGACCAGCTCGGGGTCGAGTGCCGAGGTCGGCTCGTCGAACAACATGACCGACGGGTCGAGGACCAGGGCGCGAGCGATCGCGACGCGCTGTTGCTGCCCGCCGGACAGTTCCGACGGGTAGTGCCGCATGCGCTGGGACATTCCGACCCGGTCGAGCATCTGCTCGGCACGATCGACGGCTTCCGCTTTGGGTACGCCGTGCACTTCGGTCAGTCCGAGGGTGACGTTGTGGAGAACGTCGAGGTGTGCGAAGAGGTTGAACTTTTGGAAGACCATGCCGATGTTGGTGCGTTCGCGAGCAAGTTTCCGTTCGGGAAGCGGCACCGATCGCCCGTCGCGGCCGGTGGCGACCCCGATCTCCTTGCCGTGCAGTAGGATCGATCCACCATCGGCGGGTTCGAGCAACGACATGAGGCGGAGAATGGTGGACTTACCGGAGCCGGACGGTCCGAGTACGGCCTTGACCTGGCCGGGCGAGATGGAGAAGTCCACACCTTTGAGGATTTCGTTATTCCCGTAGGTCTTGCGCAGTCCGATCGTCTCGAGCAGGGCGGTGCTGGTCATGCGGACACCGTGACCTTCCTTGTTCCGGTCGCGACGGAGTCGACTCCGGACGAGACCCAGCGGTAACGACGCTCGATCAGGGTCTGTACGCCCATGAGTGCCGTGACGATGACGAGGTAGTAGACCAACGCGGCGCTGTAGTACTCCGCGTAGCGGAAGGTGTTCGATACACCGACCTGCGCGGTGGTGAGCAACTCGCGGAGGGAGATGACCGACGCGAGCGAGGTGTACTTGAGCATTGCGATGAACTCGTTGCCTGTCGGCGGCAACGCGACCTTGACGGCTTGGGGCAGGACGACTTTCAGCATCACCTTGTGGGGCGGCATTCCGATCGCACGGGCCGCCTGGCGTTGGCCGTCGTCGACGCTGAGCAGCGCCGAGCGCAGGATCTCTGCCATATAGGCGGCTTCGACGACCGCGAAACCGATGAATGCCGCGAGGAACGGACTGAACCAGTTCTCCCGGAGGGCGGGGAACAATTGCGGGCCGGCATTCCAGATGATGAGCAAAACGAGCAAGGTCGGGATCGCCCGGAAGAACCACACGTACGCTCCGCCGATCGTCCGGGCGATGCGGTTGTTGCTGATACGGAGCAGTGCGACGCCGAAGCCGATCACCGTCGCGAACAGCATCGACGATGCGGCCAGGGCGACGGACAACCAGGCGCCACGGAAGAACGCCGAGGAGGTCAGGGCCGAGAAGAAGATGTCGAGATCGAAGGTCATGGCGTCAACCCGTCGTGATGCGGGCGGGGTCGAGGCCGTACTTCAGCGCGATCTCCTCCAGGGTGCCGTTCTCGGCGAGGGTCCGGACACCGTCTGCCACGGGACCGCTCAGTGGAGAACCCTTCTTCGTGTAGACGCCGAACTGGGTGTCGGCCGGGAAGATATCCGGGACGGCAACAAGGGCGCCGTTCGATTTGGTGACCATGTCGACGACCGCGACGTCTGTCTCGATGAGGGCATCGGCCTTGCCGTTGGTGACTGCGGCGACGGTCTCCGCCGTCTTCGGGTAAGCCTGGATCTTGATGCCGGGCTTACCCTCGGCCTCGAGTTTGTCGGAGAGCGCTTTTACCGTCAGCTCGTTGCTGCCACCGCCCTGCACGGCGACGGTCTTGCCGGACAGGTCGCCTGGTGCCGTGATGGACGTGTCGCCGCTACGGACGATCAGGCCCGGGCCGGTCTCGAGGAAGGGAGCGGCGTCGGCGACCTCGAGTCGCTCGGGGCTGACGTACAGCGCAGTCCACAGTACGTCGCAGCGACCTGCCTGGAGTCCCGGCATGAGTCCGTCGAACGCGGTGATCTGCCACTTCGTTTCGACTTCCCAGAGATCGGCGAGGGCGCGTGCCCCGTCGGAGGTGAATCCGATCGGCGTGCTCGTGTCGCCTTCGGCGTAGTACTCCATCGGGGGGTACTCGGGGTCCGTGCAGAACGTCACTTCTCCGGCGCGCATCAGGCCGGCGGGCGCTGCGCCGCTGGCCTCACTGCCGCCGGACTCGTTTCCGCATCCGGTGACCAGCAGGGCGATGCCGGCTCCGGCTGCTAGCAGGCGAACTTTTCTCATTGATCAATCTCCTGTCGAAGCGCGGATTCCGAGCAGCGAGATCGACATTGGCCTGTGCTCGTTCGGTTACGACAGAACATATGAACTGAGATAGGTTCTTTCCAAGTCGGTATCCGAGCAATCAACGTCACTCGTTGATGTTATGGAAAGATCTGATTGCGAATCGTTCGCAGAACAACGAGAAGGGTGCTGTGATTTGATAATAAGTAAACTTATGTTGGTCCGTTTTTCGTTTGTAAACTTCCGATGACCAGCCCCGTAACATTTGCCGTGCAAGACCTGGACTCCCGCATCGTCGAAGAACTGCGCCGCGACGGACGCATCGGCCGCAACGAGCTCGCCGCCAAGCTGAATGTGTCGCGTCCGACCGTCTCGAAACGGCTGAATGCGCTGCTCGAGAGCGGCCGGGTGCATGTCGTGGGCATCGTTCATCCGTCCACGATCGGACTGGACGCGCTGGGGCACGTTGCGATCGCGGTGGACCAGCCGGTCCGGCAGGTCGCTGCTCGCATCGCCACTCTTCACGACGTGCCGTACGTGTCGCTGGTCAGCGGCAGATACCCCCTCATCGCCGAGGTGCGCACGGTCGGGGCTGCCCGCCTCGCGTCGTCGCTCGAACGGATCCGGTGCATCGACGGCGTCCGGGAAACGAACACGTTGGTCTATTCCGACCTGATCGTCGATATCGGACGACCCGACAAGGTCGCCGCCACGCGTCTCGATCCCCTCGACGTCCGCCTTCTCGGGGTCCTGCAGGACGACGGGCGGGCGTCGTACTCGGTCCTCGCCGAGGAGGCCGGCACCTCGCCCGGCACAGCGCGGATCCGCGTCAAGCGACTGATCGACGACGGAGTCCTGCGAATCGGCGCACTGACCGGCGCGGGACAGAGCGAGAGCGAAGTCGCGGTGGGTTTCGGAGTCCGCGCGACCGGACGTGCCGCCGATCTGGGTGCACTGATCAGCGAGATGCCCGGGGTGCGGTTTCTGGCCGCCACCATCGGCAGGTACGACCTTCTCGGTACGGTGCACGCCACCAGACTCGAGGACGTGGTGCCGTCTCTCGATGCTGTGCGCGCGCTCCGGTCCGTCCTCGAGGTGGACAGCTGGGTCCACCTCAACACCGTCAAGGAGCGCTACAACAACATGCCGGCGCTGTCGACCATCAGAGGGGAACAGTCATGACCACTTCCTTCGAACTCCCGCACGCAGCGATCCCGGTGCGGGGCCGTACGACCGCCCACTGTGCCGAATCCGCGGCTGCGGTGACCGCGCTGCTCCTCGCCGGCGTCGTGACCGGCGGAACCGTGATGGTGCGCGAGCCCTTACCTCTCGACGACGACGCCGCCCGGGCGCTCCGCGCGGCAGTCGCCTCGACCGGGGCATACGTGGTGGCCTCGGCTGACGGGTTGACCGCGACCACGCGTGCCACTGCGGGTGAACTCCCGCCGTTCCGGTGCACCGTTCCGGCGGACGTGCTTCCGCTCTATGCAGTGGCGGCGGCCCGGGCGGCCGACGACTGCGTCCTGTCGTGCACAGATTCCGCTGCCACGGAATGGCTTCCGGTCCTGCGGCAGATCGGGATCACTGCCCGCGGCGCCGGTACTGCGATCGTGGTGTCGCCGGGGATTCAGGAGACCGCAGTTGTCGTCGTCGCGCACGGCGGCGACGTGCGTGTCGTACTGACGGCGCTGCTCGCCGCGCTGATTCGTCCCGGAACCCGGATCGTCGACACCGCCCCGCTCGACGCAGCATTACCCGGATTTCTCGACTGCTGGAACCGCCTGCTGGCGGCGGACGAGTACTTGTTGCCGGGCAGTGCCCTCGTGCCGTCCGACTACACGGCGCGGACTGTGCGCACGGATGCTCCCGAGCCGACCAGCTGAGATCTCGGCAGATGCACGGCCACAATCAGCCATGACGAGGATGTGAAGTCCGGAATCCTGCGTACAGTGCGGGCTATCGAGGTGTGACGACTCCTCTCCACCAGTAACGCCGACCGAACCCACCTGAAAGAGGCGCTCCGTTGTGCGTGTCGCCGCCCCGAGTCCGTGTCGTCGTCGGGAGACTTCTCATATGGGCAGGACCGAAACGACGACACTGTGGATGATCGAGGATCTCGAACCGTGGCCGGACGAGCCGGGCGTCGGCCAGGTGTGTGCACCCGCCACCCGATGGATCACGCCCGACATGGTGAATCTCCCCGTCGAACTGGTGTGCTCGATCTCGGCACGGGTGGAGGAGATCGAAACCGATGCGGGTGGCGAGCGCAGGGCCCATCTCGGTCACGGATTCTCCACGATGCTTCCCCCCGGTCTCGACCTCACCGGTGACACGACGTTGACCGGTTGCCTGATCTGGGACCGATACCTGTGGATGGATTACCGTGCCCAACCCGCAGGCCGTGCCCTGGTCACCGACCGTCGTCCGGTGATCCAGCGGGCAGTAAGGACTCCGACCGAATATGTGAGCTGGCACAGCGTCGAATACCAGGGGCCGAGGACTGTGCACCGAGATGGCCCGATTCCCGACGGCTACTCCGTCGTTGCGTACGTGCTGGCGGTGACGCTGCAAGGACAGGCCTGAGCGGAGCCACGCTCCCGAGTCGGCGCGGGTCAACCGGCGGCAACCGCCCAAGCGGTTGAAGCACCACCTGAGCCCGCCGACTACAGAACCACCTCGGTGCCGTATTGGTCGCTGCCGCTGCCATATTCACCGGACAGCAGTTGGTGTGGGCGGTGTGGGGGAGTGCGGTGTTTTCGGACCTGACGATCGCGCAACGAGTATTCCTCGTCGTAGGAGCGTCGGCCGCTGCCGCAGGTGCCGCGGCTGCGACGGGTCTGGTCAGGGCAAAGCGGCTTACGCCGGCTCGTCTCGTGTTGCTCTGGCTGGGCACCGCAGTAACCTTCACCAGCGCATTGAAGGACACGGTGACGTACCTCGCCCTCGACACCGACGCCTTGGGAGGGTCGGCACGCGACCCCGGTAACGGCGCACTCACCCTGCTCGTACTCCTGGGTTCCTTGGCTGGTGCCATCGGAGTAGCGATGCGACTCGCTGAAGAATCCGCGGGCAGCGAACCCACGAGGAACGCGCCGCTGTCGCTGCCTCTTGCGTAACGGGCACCTGGGCGGCTTAACTTCGTGGACCGTCGTCCGGGGGAAGGCCACTCGATGAAGTTCAGCCGGTATGCAGGGGCACTGATCGCTGCGGTGATGATGACGGCGACGGCACCCGTCGCCTATGCCGGGCCCTTCGCTCTCCCGGACCTGGTCGGTCCCTACCCGTCCGATCTCCCCGCGCGCGTCAACTACATCTCCGTGCTGGACGGGTTCACCGAACTTCGCGAGAGTCGTCCCGACGTTGTGCAGCAGAACCTCGGTACCGCCGTGGCGATCAACAATGCGGCGTCGCCTGTAGAGCAGCAGCGCGCGTTGTTCGACAGTCACTACGACCGGCTGCTGTCGTTGTCGGATGGGTTCGGCCACGGCCTGGGCGAAGCGTTCCGCGTCGCGCTCGACGAGGGACGTCTACCGAAGACCGAGACTTTGCTCGGAGGAGACCTCGCTCGGGCCGGCGGCATCGCCAATTCGACGCTCCTGGAAAAGCAGCACTGGAACAACCCGCGGCCGTTCGAGGCAGCACCCGAGAGGATCCACTACTACTTCGGCGACGGAACCGGCGGCGCTGCCGACCCCTATGCGGAAGTGTTCGGTACCAGTTCGTACCCCTCGGGTCATACGGCGCAGGCGTATTGGAAGGGAATCCTGCTGGCGGACATGCTTCCCGAGCTTGCACCGCAGATTCTCGCCCGTGCCTCGGAGGTGGGAAACAGCCGAATCGTGCTGGGTGTGCACTACCCGCTCGACGTGATGGGCGCGCGCATCATGGGCCAGGCCGCAGCGGCCGACCGGCTGAACGACCCGACGTTCGTCCGTCTCGTCGACGAAGCGAAGGCCGAACTCCGGTCGGAACTCGAACGGTCGGTGGGTGCGCCGTTGGCCGACTACATCGAGTCCGACGTCCCGTATCGCTCACTCGATGCGGCGTGTGGCGAATACCGGGACCGGATGACCTACTGGTTCGAGCCGGTCGATCCGGCGATGGTGAACGACATTCCCGCGGACGCCGCGGTGCTGTTGCGGAGCGTCGCGCCCCATCTCACGGACGAGGAGCGCCTCGGCGTGCTCCGGGACACCGCGCTACCTGCGGGGTACCCCCTCGATCGCGCCGACCCCGACGGCGGGTGGCTACGCATCGATCTCGCTGCCGCGTACGCGACTGTGTAGGAGCCTCGCCGCGTACGATTTGGTGGTTCGGACCTCGCGCGCCGGGGTCGAGGCCAGCACTGCCGTGGGACGGCAGAAGGAGTGCTCCATGAGCGACCCGACACCCCAGTCCGTCACTCCCGAGTGGTTGCACGAGCACCTCGACGACGAAGACCTCGTGATCGTCGACGCCACGACACACCTGAGCATGCCGCCGGACGGATCGGTGCACATCGAGCCCGGTCTCGACACGTACGCCGAGGCGCACATCCCGGGGGCGGTGTACGCCGACCTGTTCACCGACTTTTCCGACCATCAAGCGCCGCAGCCGTTTACCGCTGTCTCGTCCGACCGGTTCGCGATCGCGGCGGGTGCGGTGGGTATCGGAGACGGACGACGGGTAGTGATCTACGACCAGTCGAACGGAATCTGGGCCGCCCGATTGTGGTGGCAGTTGCGACTCGAAGGATTCGACGACGCGGCAGTCCTCGACGGCGGCCTCCCCGCGTGGCGTGCCGCGGGGTATCCCGTTTCGGAAGAGCAGGTGATTCCGCACGCCGCGACCTTTACGGCGCATCGTCGTCCGGACTTGCTGACGTCGACGCAGGACATTCTGGGCGCTCTCGACGACCCCCACACCCTCATCATCAACGCTCTCGACCCGGCGACCTACCGAGGTGAAAGCCCGTCGTATCCGCGTCGTGGGCACATCCCGGGCAGCATCAACATCCCCTTCGGCGACCTCGTGGACCCGTCCACCGGCCGCCTCAAGCCCGCAGCCGAACTGAGGGAGATCTTCGAGAAGGCGGGTGCGCTGGACCCGGACGTGCGACCGGTGACGTACTGCGGTGGCGGCATCGCCGCGTCGGGCGTCGCCCACGCACTTGCCGTGGCGGGTCGCACCGACGCCGCGGTCTACGACGGTTCGCTCAACGCCTGGACCGCCGACGAGTCGCTTCCGCTCGTCGAGGGACCCGACCCTCGTTGACCCGCTGAGTTATTCGTCTCCTGCGTCGACGGAGCATCGAGGACGGCGAGGATCGTCGTGGTGATGCGTTCGGATGCGTCGTGGGGGTCGAGGCGTGCGATCGAGATCTCGGTGGCGGCGCCGTGCAGGATCTGGTGGATCACGGTGACGAGCCACGATGTCGGCATATCGGTTCGGAACACACCCTCGTCGCGGCCGCGCTCGATGAGGGCCTCGACGCGCGCAGCCGGGTCGGTGTGCAGTTCCTGCATTCTTCCGGGCGGCAACTCGTCTTCGGCGGCGGCGATGATCGAAGCGGCCTGACTGGTCAGGAGCCAACTGCTTTCGATCAGGCGGCTCAGCGCGTCGCGCGGGTTGCCGGACAGGTCTACCGCACCGAGGGCACGTTCGCCCTGTTCGAGGACGCGCACGACCACAGCTTCCAGTAATTCGGCGCGTGACGCGAAGTGGCCGTACAGGGTGACGCGGCCGAGACCTGCTCTTTTGGCGATATCGGCCATCGACGCGGTGGGCCGTTCGCTGAGGCAGGCGATAGCGGCGTCGAGGATGCGCTCCACGTTGCGGACGGCGTCGGCTCGTTTCGTCGCGCGAGGTGTCGGTGCTGTCATCATTCCTCTTCCCATACATGGCTGTACGAGTTACGGTAGCAGGGTCCTAAAATAGACAGCACTGTTCGACTTATGTGAGGCCCAGGGGGAAGGCGCCTCGACGATCGGAGTTCGCGATGCTCGACAGGACGGAACCCACACAACAGCTGCGCACGGCAGCTTCGTCGGACAGTGCTCCCGAGGCAGGACGGATTGCGCGCTGGTTCGACAGACTGCCGGGACCTGTGCGGTGGACTCTGCGCCGTTGGCCCGCCCTGCTCGCCCTCGCCCTGGTCGGACCCGACGTGGTGGCGGCAGCGCTCGGAGAGAAGGGCGGTTCGGCCCAGTTCCTCGGCGAGGCGCTGCCGATGCTCGCGCTGATCTATCTGATCATGGCCAAGATCGGCAACCGGAAGATCACGTGGCCGGTCGTGGTGCTGGTGGCGGGGACGGTCGCGGTCACCGAGGTGACCGGGATTATGGCGCCGTCCACCCTTCTCATCGGTGCCTCGCTCGTCCTGCTGATATGGGTGATGTCCACCGGTGAAATCGAATCGACGCCGAACCTGCGCCTTCAAGCCATCGGGATCGTGTTCTTCTGCGGTGTGGCGCTCGCCGGTCTCGCCGTCGATCCGACCATCGGGGTGTACGTGATCGCGGCCGGCTGGTTCCTGCACGGGATGTGGGACTTCGTGCATATCTGGCGGGACCGGGTGGTCTCGAAGACCTTCGCCGAATGGTGCGGAGTGCTCGACGTCCTGATCGCCGCCCAGCTGGTTCTGATGTGACGCAATTTGGGTGCGATAGTGCCCGCCTAGCGGGCACTATCGCACCCAAGTTCGTCGCAGGTAACCACTAGGGTGGCGCCATGACGCTGCGACAGATCGACGCAACCGAACGCAGGGCTCGCCTGGCCGCACGACACTGCCTCGCTCCGGAATTTCACGCGAAGGATGCCGTCGAGGCCGCGACCGGCATGGTCTGCCTGCACGGCACCGACCCGGCGACCGTCTATCTGTCGGCCTGGGCGCGCGTCGACGATTTCCAGGTCTCCGACCTCGACCGCGCGCTCTACGTCGACCGTTCGCTGGTCAAGCATCTCGCGATGCGGCGGACGGTCTTCGTCTTCCCGCGGCACGTTCTGCCACTCGCTCAAGCCGGCGCGAGCAACCGGGTCGCGGCGGTGCAACGACGCAGCGTGGCCAAGGATGTCGAGGCCGCCGGTCTGCACGTCGACGGCGAGCAGTGGCTGACCGAGGCGTGCGCGCACGTCCTCGACGCGCTGTCCGGTGGCAGGGAAGCGACCTCCACCGAACTGCGCAAGGAGATTCCCCATATCGACAGTGCGATCGACTACGGCACCGGGAAGTCGTGGGCCGGGAAGGTCGCCTTTGCTCCCCGCGTGCTGACGGTGTTGTCGGCGTCGGGAAAAGTGGTGCGCGCCTCCAACAATGGAGCGTGGCGAATTTCGCGGCCGAGTTGGGCCACCACGGAGTCGTGGCTCGGCGCGGAGATCGAACCGTGCACCGAGGACGACGGCGTGCGCGGCCTGGTGGAGTTGTGGCTGCGGCGCTTCGGTCCCGGCACCGAAGCCGACATCAAGTGGTGGCTCGGCTCGACGTTGAAGGCGGTGCGCGCGGCGCTCGCCGAATTACACGCGGTGGAAGTGGATCTCGGCGGACGAACCGGTTACCTGATGCCCGACGATGTGGACGAGGCCCCACCCGTCGAACCGTGGGGCGCGTTGCTGCCGGCGTTGGACCCCACGACGATGGGCTGGTTCGAGCGCGACTGGTATCTCGGTTCGTACCGGCAGGCGCTGTTCGACTCCAACGGGAACGCCGGACCCACCGCGTGGTGGGACGGACGGATCGTCGGAACCTGGTGGCAGGACGACGACGGTGCCGTCACCCTCCACCTGCTCGAGGACATCGGCGCGGAGGGTTCGGCGTTTCTCGAACAGGAAGCCGCCCGCCTCGACGACTGGCTCGGGGGTGTGCGCGTGATGCCGAGGTTCCCGTCGCCACTGGCCAAGGAACTGTCGCAGGGCGGGGACCCAGGCCGCCGAACGCGCTAGGGACGGTCCCGCACGGCGAGCCGCCACAGCGACGTCACTTCCCGCTTGCGCGCGGCGTAGAGCGCATCCGACCGGTCCTCGATCTTGCCGTGCCGCGGCGCCACATCTCGGCGTTCGCGCACGACCAGACCGGCATCGCCGATGAGGGCGAGGAGTTCCTCGCGCGTCCGCAAGCCGAGGTGCTCGGCGATGTCGGACAGGATGAGCCAGCCTTCTCCCGAGGGTTCGAGGTGCTCGGGCAATCCGCGAAGGAAGCCCCGGAGCATCGCACTGTCCGGGTCGTAGATCGCGTACTCGATCGGCGATGTCGGCCGGGCGGGAATCCACGGCGGATTGCACACGACCAGCGGTGCCCGACCCTCCGGAAAGAGGTCCGTCTGCACGACCTCGACCCGGTCGCTGTAGCCGAGCCGGTCGAGGTTCGCCCGCGCGCAGGCGAGGGCTTTCGCGTCGATCTCCGTCGCGACGACCTTCTCGACGCCGCGGTGGGCGAGGACGGCGGCCAGCACGCCGGTGCCGGTGCCGATGTCGAACGCCTTGGTGAGCGAGGGCAGCGGGGTGTCGGCGACGAGGTCGACGTACTCGCCGCGAATCGGTGAGAACACGCCGTATCCGGGGTGGATGCGCGCGCCGAGGGCGGGGATCTCGACGCCCTTCTTCTGCCATTCGTAGGCGCCGATCGCGCCCAGCAGATCCCGCAAGGTGGTGACGGTGGGCTGATCGATCGGCCCGTACGCCTCGTGAACGGCCTGCCGCACGTCGGGGGCGCGTCGAAGCGGGATCGTCTGGTCCGCGTCGAACGGCACCAGCAGCATCCCGAGGATGCTCGCTCGCCGGGATTGCGTCTGCCGGTGCAGGTGGAACGCGGTGGCGGGGTCCGTCGACGTCTTGCGGGGCTTGCGCGTGGCCCGGGCGGCGACGGCGGTGCCGAGTTGGCGGGCGTTGTGGAAGTCGCCGCGCCACAACAGCGCCGTTCCCTCGCACGCCAGGCGGTACGCCTCGTCGGCCGTCATCGAGTCGTCGGCCACCCGGACCTTTTTCGGGGGCGTCGCTCCGCTGGTGGACCGCCACACCGCCGCCTGCTCGGTGCCGTCCTCGGTCCAGCGGACGAACTCGGTTTCCATCGCACAACCATATGCACTGCCACGATGTGCCCGACGACCGCACGGGCAGATGGTGACGCTGCGGACATAATGGGTGCCCATGGAGACCAGGACGCTGCCGGTGTACGAGGCCGGAGCGATCGACGTGCCGTTCGTCATCGCCGGCATGGACGAACTCGTCTCCCGCGACACGCGGTTCGAACCGCACTCACACCCCACCCACGAACTGCTGTGGAACGAACGCGGCGCGTCGAGTGTCACGGTGGGGGCACGGACCTGGACGGTGACACCGATGATCGGGTTGTGGATACCCGCCGGGCTGCTGCACTCCGGAATCACGCCGGCGGGCACGTGGTATCGCACGGCGCACTTCGGCATCGGCGCGACGCCCGCACTGTCCGAGCGTCCGGTGTCCGTCGAGATGACGCCGCTGCTCCGGTTACTGCTCGACCGTTTGACGCACGAGTCGCTCGAAAGTGAGTCGCGAGCGCTGACCGAGAAGATGGTGATCGACGTGCTCGCGCCGTCGGACCAGGAACTGCTGGTGCAGATGCCGACATCCCCGCTGTTGCGGCCGATCGTCGAGGCCGTCGATGCCGACCCCGGCGACCCGCGCACGCTCGCGGACTGGGCGACGGCCCTGGGGGTGAGTCCCCGGACCATCACTCGCGTGTTCCGGTCGGAGACGGGAATGAGTTTCGGACGGTGGACCGCAGCGGTTCGGGCACAGCGCGCCGCGATCCTTCTCGGCACCGGTCTCGAACTCGGCGAGGTGGCCCAGAAGATGGGTTATCGGTCGGTGAGCGCGTTCGGCGCGGCGTTCCGCCGAATCATGGGAAGCACACCGGGCACGTTCCGATTGACGGGGTAGCTGTCCCGAACGCGACATCGGATGTCCCGAACGCGCGATTGCGCCCGGACCGGACAAACATTACGGTTTAGGCAAACCTCACCTAATTCCCGCGGGTTGCGGGAGTGTGGTCACCCCTTGCACGAGAGCGAGTAATACCCCATGCGTTCCAAGCGCTTCCTGACAGTGGCCGCGGCGGCAGTCGCGGTCACACTGGGCATGACGGCCTGTGGTTCCGACTCGTCGGAGTCCTCGGACACCGCGGCCTCCGAGACCGGACCCGGTGCATTCCCGGTCACGATCGAGCATGCCTTCGGCACCACCACGATCGACGAGAAGCCCACCCGCGTCGCGACCGTGAACTGGGCCAACCACGAGGTGCCGCTTGCCCTCGGCATCGTCCCCGTCGGTATGGCCGCAGCGAACTTCGGCGACGACGACAACAACGGCATGCTGCCGTGGGTCGAGGAGAAGCTCGAGGAACTCGGCGGCGAGACCCCGGTGCTCTTCGACGAGACCGACGGCATCGACTTCGAAGCCGTGTCGGACACCGATCCGGACGTAATCCTCGCGGCCTACTCGGGATTGACGCAGGAGACCTACGACACGCTGAGTGCCATCGCGCCGGTTGTCGCATTCCCCGAGGCGCCGTGGGCGACGTCGTGGCGCGACACCATCCTCTACAACAGCATGGGCCTCGGCATGGAAGGCGAGGGCAAGGCCCTCATCGCCGACCTCGAACAGCAGATCGCCGACGAGGTGGCCTCGCACCCGGGCCTCGCGGGCAAGTCCACGATGTTCCTTACGCACGTCGACACCGCCGACCTGAGCCAGGTCAGCTTCTACACCGCCAAGGACACCCGTTCCGCGTTCTTCGAGGACCTGGGTCTGTCCACTCCGAAGAGCGTCGCCGAGGCGTCGACCGGTGAGGAGTACTCGCAGAAGGTCAGTGCCGAGCGCGTCGACGTCTTCGACGATGTCGAGATCATCGTGACCTACGGCGACCAGGCACTGGTGGACGCGCTGAAGGCAGACCCGCTGCTCTCGCAGATGCCAGCTGTCGCCAACAACTCGATCGTGTTCCTCGACGGCTCCGGCCCGCTGGGCACGGCCGCGAACCCGACTCCGCTCGCTATCTCGTGGGTGCTCGGCGATTACGTCGACCTGCTCGCGAAGGCTGCCACCGGCTCACCGGAGTGACGGTAACCCAACCGGATTCGACGTCGGGCGCTCTCACCACGGGGCGCCCGACGTTCGGCCGTCTGCTGTGGCTGCTGGTCCTTGCCGGTGTGCTCGTCGCGCTGACCGTGATGTCCGTCGTCATCGGTTCACGCGACGTCGAATGGTCCGACATCGTCGCTGCGCTCGGCGGGTCGACGGACAACATCGGGCAGGGCGCCGTGGCCAAACGCATCCCGCGCACCGTGCTCGCGCTCCTCGTCGGCGCCGCTCTCGGCCTCGCCGGCGCGGTGATGCAGGGCGTCACCCGAAACCCCTTGGCCGACCCGGGAATTCTCGGAGTCAACATGGGGGCCTCGCTCGCGGTGGTCGTGGGCATGGCGTACTTCGGTCTGTGGACGCAGACGAGCATGATCTGGGTGGCGATTCTCGGAGCGGGCATCGCCGCCCTGTTCGTCTACACCGTCGGCTCTCTCGGGCGCGGCGGCGCGACACCCCTCAAGCTTGCGCTGTCGGGCGCGGCGACGTCGGCGGCCTTTGCGTCGTTCATCACCGCTGTCGTGCTGCCGCGCAACGACATCGCCGGCAGCGTGCGCTCGTGGCAGATCGGTGGTGTCGGCGGCGCGAGCTTCGACGCCGTCGGGCAGGCATTGCCCTTCCTCGCCGTCGGATTCGTGGTCTCGCTCCTTTCGGCGCGCAGCCTCAACTCGCTGGCACTCGGCGACGAGGTCGCGGCCGGTCTCGGTGAGCGAGTCGCGATCGCGCGGGGTATCGCGGCGCTGGGAGCGGTACTGCTCTGCGGCGCCGCGACCGCCATCGCAGGACCCATCGCTTTCGTCGGGCTCGTCGTGCCGCACCTGTGCCGCATGCTGATCGGGGTCGACAACCGATGGCTGCTGCCGTTCTCGGCGCTGACCGGCGCCGCCCTGCTCACCGCAGCCGACATCCTCGGCCGGATAGTGGCGAGGCCCAGCGAGATCGACGTGGGCATCATCACCGCCCTGATCGGGGCACCCTTCTTCATCTACATCGTCCGACGCCAGAAGATACGCGAACTGTGACCGCCACCCTCGATACCTCCACCTCCGGAACCGACACCGTTGCGGCAAACCGC
This sequence comes from Rhodococcus sp. NPDC060084, assembly GCF_042730335.1. Lineage (NCBI taxonomy): Bacteria > Bacillati > Actinomycetota > Actinomycetes > Mycobacteriales > Nocardiaceae > Rhodococcus > Rhodococcus sp. NPDC060084. The sequence goes on along the minus strand of NZ_JBHWWX010000004.1, from coordinate 50,083 downwards.
GTTCGGCGGGGACGACGCAGACGCGGCATCATCGCGGTGCTGGTCGTGCTCGTGGCCGCCGCGTTCGCAGCAAGCCTGATGTTCGGCAAGACGTTCTATCCACCGTCCGACGTGATGCGGGTGATCCTGGGGGAGGACGTGCCCGGCGCGTCCTTCACCGTCGGCACACTCCGGATACCTCGCACGGTGCTCGCGGTGGTCGCCGGAATCTGCTTCGGCCTCGGCGGCGTGACCTTCCAGACGATGCTGCGCAACCCACTCGCCAGCCCCGACATCATCGGCATCAGTTCCGGCGCGAGCGCCGCCGCAGCCTTCGCCATCATCGTGCTCTCACTCGGCGGGTCGCAGGTGTCCGCGGTCGCGATCGTGGCGGGCCTGGCGGTCGCGGTGCTGATCTACGCGCTCTCGTTCCGGAACGGTGTGGCGGGCACCCGGCTGATCCTCATCGGCATCGGTATCGCCGCCATGCTCGACAGCCTCACGTCGTACCTGCTGAGCACGGCGGCGACCTGGGACCTGCAGGAGACCACCCGGTGGCTCACCGGCAGCCTCAACGGAACGACGTGGACCGCGACCGTTCCGGTGCTCGTCGCGCTGGCAGTGTTCGGACCGGTGCTGCTCGGTCAGACACGCAACCTGTCGATGCTCCAGCTCGGCGACGACACCGCGCAGGCGCTCGGCGTCCGGGTCGAGCGCACACGCATCGTGCTCATCATCGCCGCCGTGGGGCTGATCGCGTTCGCCACCGCCGCCGCGGGCCCGATCGCGTTCGTCGCGTTCCTGTCCGGGCCCATCGCAGCCCGCATCGTCGGACCGGGCACGTCGCTCGTCGTTCCCGCGGCCCTCGTCGGTGCGCTGCTCGTTCTCGTCGCCGACTTCTGCGGTCAGTACGCGTTCGGCACCCGCTATCCCGTCGGTGTCGTGACGGGTGTGCTCGGCGCGCCGTATCTCGTCTACCTCATCATTCGTTCCAACCGCTCGGGAGGCTCGCTGTGACCGCAGCCCACACCCTCGTCGTCGAAGACCTCGAACTCGGATACGGCGGACGTACCGTCGTCGAATCCCTCGATCTGGTGGTGCCGCCGGCAAAGATCACGTGCATCGTCGGGGCCAACGCGTGCGGAAAGTCGACGCTGTTGCGGTCGATGTCCCGCCTGCTCGCGCCGCGCTCGGGGCATGTTCTGCTCGACGGCAAGGACGTGCACCGGCTGCCGGCCAAGCAACTCGCCCGCACTCTGGGTCTGCTCCCGCAGTCGCCGATCGCGCCGGAAGGAATCGTCGTGGCGGATCTGGTCGGACGCGGCCGGCACCCGCATCAACGGGTGCTCTCGCGGTGGAGTCGTGAGGACGATGCCGCGGTGGCGGATGCTCTCGCTGCGACCCACACGACCGAACTGGCCGAGCGGCACGTCGACGAACTCTCCGGCGGGCAGCGGCAGCGTGTCTGGATCGCCATGGCACTTGCCCAGCAGACCGACGTGCTGCTGCTCGACGAGCCCACGACCTTCCTGGACGTGAGCCACCAGATCGAGGTGCTGGATTTGCTCACCGATCTCAACCGGAGCCGGGGCACGACGATCGTCATGGTGCTGCACGACCTCAATCTTGCTGCGCGGTATGCGGATTACCTCGTGGCTATCGCCGCGGGTGATGTCTACGCGGCGGGTGATCCGTCCGACGTTCTCACCACCGAGACCGTGCGGGCGGTGTTTGGGCTCGACAGCCACGTGATCTCCGATCCGGTGTCGGGCAAGCCCCTGATGCTGCCGCTCGGACGCCACCACGTCACGGAGGGCGCCACGGTCTGAGCGCCCGTTGCGCACTTAGCGCAATACTGATCTAATCACTGACACCAGTGAAAGGATCGCCATGCTCACATTCCTGAACTCGGCGGCGTTCACCGCCCTCGGCGCTCCCACCACGTGGGCGGAGGTCCTCGGTTTCCTCTCCGGTGCGTGGTGCGTGTACCTGGTGGGCCGGCAGTCCGCGCTGAACTGGCCCATCGGCATCGTCAACAACCTGGTCTGGATCTTGCTGTTCGCCACCGCCGGCCTCTACGCGGATTCGGGACTGCAGATCGTCTACATCGGGCTCGCGGTGTGGGGCTGGACCAACTGGGTGCGGGGGCACGACGGTGGGGTGCTGCCCGTGACCGGCACCAGTGGGCGCGAGTGGCTGTGGCTCGTCGGCGCGGGTATCGCCGGCACCGCCGCGCTGACCGTCCTGCTCGACACCGCCACCCCGTCGACCGTGCCGTTCTGGGATGCGGCCACCACCGTCCTCTCGCTGCTCGCGACGTGGGGCCAGGCCACCAAGCGGTGGGAGTCGTGGCTGCTGTGGATCGCCGCCGATCTGATCTACATCCCGCTCTATCTGCACAAAGGTCTCACCCTGACCGCACTGCTCTACATCGGTTTCCTTCTGCTCTGCGTACGCGGCCTCATCGCCTGGCGCAGCACCCGCGTGAGGACGCCCGAGTTCGCACGGGGGGCGTGATGTACCGGCACGCGCTCGTCATCGGCAAGTTCTACCCGCCGCACATCGGGCACCACCATCTGGTGCGCACCGCGGCACAGGTGGCCGACCGTGTCACCGTGGTCGTCATGGCGTCCGCCGCAGAGTCGATCCCGCTGGACCGGAGAGTGGCGTGGATGCGCGAGACGCATCGCGCCGACCGCGGAGTCACCGTCACCGGAATCGTGTGCGACGCCCCGATGGACTTCGGCTCGGACGCTGTGTGGGCGGCGCAGGTCGCCTGCATGCGCGCCGCGGTGCGGACGGTCACCGGCATCCCGGTCGACGCGGTGGTCTCCAGCGAGAAATACGGTGACGAACTGGCGCAACGCTTTTCGGCGACCCACCTGTGCGTCGACGTCGATCGCATCGCGTATCCGGTATCCGGAACGGCGTGTCGCGCCGATCTCGCGGGATGCTGGGACCACCTCGACTCGCCTGCCCGCGCGGGTCTGACGACGCGCATCGTGGTTCTCGGTGCCGAATCCACCGGCACGACGACGGTGAGCCGCGCGTTGTCGGAGCGCTACCGTGCCCGCGGCGGGGTGTGGGAGCGGACTCGGTGGGTGCCGGAGTACGGGCGACAGGCCACCGTGGACACACTCGCTCGAATGAAAGAGCGTGATCCGGCCGCGTCGATGCACGACATCACCTGGACCGGCGACGACTTCGCGCACATCGCCGCGGAGCAGACCCGCCTCGAGGAGGAGGAGGCGGCAGGCACTGGATCACCGGTGCTCGTGTGCGACACCGACGCGGTCGCGACCACCGTCTGGGAGCGGCGATACCTGGGCACGGAGAGTCGGCGCGCGTGGACGGAGGTTCCCGACCGGGATGCCCTCTACCTCGTCACCGATCACGCGGGAGTCCCGTTCGTCCAGGATGGGATCCGCGACGGGGAAGACATCCGGGCGGAGATGACGGAGTGGTTCGTGGACATGCTCACGGCGACCGGCCGGTCGTGGGTGCTGCTCACCGGAACCCTCGAGGAACGCGTGCGGCTGGGGGAGCGGGTGATTGACCAGGCGCTCGGGTTGCGCACGCAGTTCGGCGAACCATTGACGTTCGGCCGGGTGGGCTGAGGCCGAACTCGCTGCTCAGTACACGTGACGGATCGCGTCCAGTGCATTCGTGCAGGGGATGTGGGCGGCACGCAACGCATCGACCATCCGCGACGGCGTGCCCGACGCCGTGCTGTCGAGGACACCACCGGGCGCTACCGCCCAGACGACCTCGCCGGGTTCGAACTTGCGGGTGGGGACCAGTCCCCGCTGAGGAGCAAGATCGCGCAGTGCACTCCATTGCGCGACTTCTCCGGCGTCGGGATGGCCGATGAACAGCAACCGGTCGTGTGCCACGATGAGCCCTTCTTTGTTCCGCTTAGCTTCGGTAGGGATGTCGCGCCGAATGTGTTCTTCGTTACATCCGGCGTGAGACCGCGACGACAGCGGCCTCCGGCTTTGTCCCGAAACCGTCCTGCTGGGACGGCGCCGGGACATACCGTGATCCGGTGACGTGCGGTTCGACGACCCAGGACGGCCGGGCACCGTGACGGCGTGGGTGCTCCACGTCGACCTCGACCAGTTCATCGCTGCCGTCGAGGTTCTGCGTCGGCCCGAACTGGCGGGAAAGCCGGTGGTGGTCGGTGGCCGCGGCGATCCGACGGAGCGGGGTGTCGTATCCACCGCGTCGTACGAGGCGCGTGAACACGGTGTGGGATCCGGGATGCCGCTGCGCGTCGCGGCGAAGAAGATCCCGGATGCGATCTTTCTTCCGGTCGACAAGGACGCGTACAACGAGGTCTCGGACGTGGTGATGAGCACCCTGCGCAGCTTCGACGCCGTCGTGGATGTGCTGGGGTGGGACGAGGCGTTCCTCGGCGTCGAGACCGACGACCCGGAGTCGTTCGCGCGCAGCGTCCAAGCCGGCGTTCTGGATGCGACCGGGCTGCACTGCTCGGTCGGCATCGGGGACAACATCCTCCGCGCCAAGATCGCCACCGGGTTCGGGAAGCCGCGCGGAGTCTTCCGCCTCACCCGCGACAACTGGTTCGCGGTGATGGGGGAGCGCGACCCCGCAGCACTGTGGGGTATCGGTTCTCGCACCGCGAAGAAACTCGCCGCGCACGGCATTCACACGGTCCGTGAACTCGCTGAAGCCCCGGTCGATGTCATGGCGCAAAATTTCGGGCCGAAGATCGGTCCGTGGCTGGTCGGTCTCGGTCGCGGGGCGGCCACCGCGACGGTCACGGGGGAGCCATGGGTGGCCAGGTCGCACAGTCGAGAGACCACGTTCCAGCACAATGTCGCCGATTGGGACGAACTCGCGCAGCACGTACGGCGGCTCGCCGCCCAGGCGACAGACGATATTCGTGCCGAGAACAGGGAGGGCGTCCGTGTCGGCCTGAAGATCCGGTACGCACCCTTCATCACGCACACGGCGAGCGCGCCGCTTCCCGGACCGACGTTCGACGCCGACCGGATCGGGGACGCGGCCGTCGCTCTGCTCGATCGGTTCGATCACGAACGCGAGGTGCGTCTGGTGGGCGTCCGGGTCGAAATGACCCCTCCGCGTTAGACCGGAGCGGTGAACCGTTCGGCGGGTGCGCCTTTCAGGAGTCCAGGGGGAAGAGAGCGACCCGTGAGCACGAGCAGCAGGTGCTGCGCGTCGCCGCTGACGGTGTCCCCCGATCCGTACTCCCAGTCGTGATCGTCGGCGCACAGGCGGATGCCGTCCAGGTCGGCTCCGAAGTAGCGGACACTCTCCGGTGAGACCGACCCGAGCAGCATCGCGATCCGCTCGTCCGGCACCCGCCGGTCGGCTCCGAGGGCGACGGTGATGTCGAGTCCGTGGATCACTTCGTGCCACAGCGCGGCGGAGGAGTCGCTGCGCGGTGGCTGCCAGGGATGCGCCACATTGCTGCGCAGGCACTCGAGCAGTTCGGTATCGGTCATCGCTCGCGCGTCCGCGCGGGCGCACGCGTCGGCGGCACGATCGAAGTCCCCGCGTGCCTTGAGCATGGCGAGCAGGAGCCGCGGTATGCCGTATCGGTACGGCATCGTCGTGTGCGCGACCACCTCTCGGACTCTCCATCCGCGGCACAGGGACGGGGCGCTCCACTGTTCCTCGGTGAGTTCTTCGAGCACGGAGACGAGGTCGCGTCGTTCGGCTTCGACGAGCGGGTGTGCGGTCGCGGGCATGAGTGGGTCCTTCCGTCGATGGGGCCCGTGCGGACTCTCTGCGTCCGTGCACGTACCGACTCGTGCGGGCGCGGGAAGTCATCGTTCGCACGAGTGACCTGCGCTGGCACACTGGGACCGGTGCACGCGCAAACCGCTCCCCGGACCAGGGGACCCCTTCGACCGGCCGAAGCAGCCGCTGCGGCGGTGTTCGGATCACTGACCGCGGTGCTGACCGTGATCACCGGATTCGTTCCGGTCGGGGTGGCGCAGGTGCTCGTGGCATTGCCGATCGCATTTCTCGCAGCTGCCGGACGGGTGCGATCCGTGGTCGCGGCCACTGTCGCGTCGGGTGTCGTGGCCCTCATCGCGGCGGGACCGTTCGCGGTGGCCACCGTGTTCGTCCTCGCAGCGGTGGGGGCGCTCGTCGGATTCGCCGACCGAAGGTGGGGCAAGTCGGCGGTGTTCGTCATCTTCGCGGGCGCCGTGCCGATCGGTCTGCTGCTTGCCGCCGGGGTGATCGGTCTGCTGCTTCTGTTCGAGCAAACCAGAGTGTTGCTGCTCGATGCGCTCGCGTCGTCGATGCGGGGAACGGTCCGGGCGTTCGAAGCCGCGGGAGCCGGCGACGACTTCGTCCGCACCTTCGAGCAGACCATCGACCTGATGGTGCGTTTGTGGTGGGTGTGGATCGGCAGCGCCGTGGTGGTCGGCATCGTCGGCACCGCTCTGCTGTGCTTCGGGATCTTCCGGCTCGTGTCGATGCGCAGCACGTGGAGTACACAGTCGGCCGAGTGGCCGGCCGGCGCCCGCTCCGGCGAGCCGAACCCTCTCCCGGTGGCGCTGCGCCTCGTCACCTACCGCTATCCCGGTGCGAGCGTCGACGCGCTGTCCGACATCGATCTCACGATCGGTCCGGGCGAGTTCGTGGCGGTGGTCGGCAGGAACGGGTCCGGGAAATCGACACTCGCGCGCATCCTCGCCGGTCTCGAGCCCACCGCCGGGCTCGTCGACCGGCCCGGCCCCGTCGGCCTCGGGCAACCCGGTGGCACCGTGACGGTGTTCCAGCATCCCGAAAGCCAAGTGCTCGGCCGCACGGTCGAGGAAGACCTGCGCTGGGGAATCGACGACGTCGACGCCGAGGCGGTGCTCGCGAGGGTGGGTCTCGCCGGCATGGAGGACCGGCCCACCGAAGACCTCTCGGGTGGTCAGCTTCAGCGACTCGCCCTGGCCGGTGCGCTCGCCCGCCGCCCGTCGCTCCTCATCGCCGACGAGATCACCGCGATGGTCGACGCCGCCAGCCGGTCGGCGCTGATCGACCTGCTGGCCGAGGTTGCCAGAGAAGGCACTACCGTCGTGCTCGTGACGCATCTCGACGACGAGGCGGCTGCGGCCGATCGCGTCGTGCATCTTGCGGGAGGACGGATCGTAGCGGCACCCGCCGCGGAACCGCGTCCCGCGCCGGTGGTCGCCGCCGCGCCGACGTTCCCGCAACCCGTCCTCGAACTCCGCGACGTCACCTACACCTACGCGGACCGCACACCGTGGGCACACACCGCGCTGGGCGACGTGACTCTTACCGTGTGCCGTGGGGAGGGCGTGCTGGTGGTGGGTGCGAACGGCTCGGGCAAATCCACACTCGCGTGGATCATGGCGGGGCTGTACCGGCCCACACGCGGATCTTGTCTCCTGCAGGACACTCCCACGGCGGACCTGCGCGGCGACGTCGGGTTCGTCTTCCAGCAGGCCCGGTTGCAGCTTCAGCGTCCGACGGTCGCGAAGGAGATTTCGGAGGTGGCGGGCCTGCCCCACACCGACCGGCACTACGTTGCGGCGGTGCTGCACCGGGTCGGGCTCGGACCCGATCTCGTGGACCGCCCGATCGACCGGCTCAGCGGTGGTGAGATGCGGCGGGTCGCACTCGCGGCTCAGCTCGCGCGCACTCCCCGCGTCCTGATACTCGACGAGCCCCTGGCGGGCCTGGACGTGCCCGGACGCCGCGAACTGGTGTCGATCCTCGCTCACCTGCGAGCGGTCGACCACGTCACGATCGTGGTCATCTCCCACGACCTGCACGGAATGGAAGAGGTGTGTTCACGCACCGTGGTGCTCGAGGCGGGACGGATCGTGGACCAGATCGGTGTGGTGACGACATGAAAGAACGTGGCACGAAAGATCAGCGCCGGCCGCTGATCCTGTTGCGGCCCGTACCGCGTGTCACCGCACTTCACCGAGTCTGGGCGGGCACGAAGATCCTGGCGGCCGTCGCGCTGTCGGTCGTCGTGAGTTTCATCCCCTCCTGGACGGCGCTCGGGATCATTGCGGCGGTTCTCCTGACCGGCCTGCTGGTGGCCCGTATTCCGCGAGGAGTGGTCCCCACGATTCCGTGGTGGGTGTTCGCTTTCCTGGCCTTCGGTGCCGCGCTCAACGTTGCCGGTGGCGGACTGACGAGCTACGTGCGGGCGTTGCTGCTGGGGGTGTGCCTGCTGGTGCTGGCGTCGCTGGTCGGCTGGACGACGAGTCTGTCGCAACTGGTCGACGCCCTGCCTGTCCTCTTGGCACCGTTGCGGTTGCTGCGGCTCCCCGTCGACGAGTGGGTGACGGTGTGCGCGCTCGCGCTGCGAATGTTGCCGACGATCCGCGGCGAGATGCGCATGCTCTTCGCTGCACGCCGGTTGCGCGGACGGCCCGGCATCCGCAATCCCAGGGGGTGGTGGCCCGAACTGATCGACACGGTGGGCGCGGTGGCGTCGGTGTCCATGCGGCAGGTGCGCGACCTCGGCGACGCCTTGTCGGTGCGGGGGACGCGTCCCGTCGTCCGGACCCGGCCCCGCCTCGGCGCGGGGGACGCGGTGACCGTCCTGATCGTGGGCGCGGCGTGCGCGGCGATCGTGGTCTGGGGCTGAGCGACGTCAGTTCGCCTGGGCGGACAGGCGAGTCAGGAGGGTCGGGACACCGGGGCCGTCGAGGTGGTCGCAGTAGGCGGGGCGACCGGCCATGACCATGGTCAGGGCGAGAGTCGTCCCGGTGACCGCCGGACCGGAACCGGCAGCGAACGTGCTGTCCGAGGCCTCGACTCGCAGACCGTCCACGGTGCTCCGGCTGTCGACCGCGAAGTTGCGTCGCGCGTAGAACTCGGCCACCGGGCGGACCACCTCGGGTGAGGGTGTGTAGGGCAGCCCCAGCGGATGCCGGATGTCCTGGGAGTGGACGATCACCTCACCGAGCCACGCCGCCGCCGGTCCGGGTGGCGCGGCCGTCGCAGCTACGACGTTGTCGAAGCGGCCGAGCGTCTGCGCGGGCGTGGCACCTTTGTGCTCGGCCATCCGGCGAGCGTTGTGGCGGTCGAAGTCGAACCGTGCACCCAGCACGCTTCGGTACCAGCGCATCGGCCCGATGCTCCCGACTGCGGTGAGATGCGCGAGAGTTTCTTCGACGGTCCACCGATCACACAGCGACTGCGTTGCCCACTGCGTGTCGTCGATCTCGGTCAGGTCGGCCGCGAGTGCGGCACGTTCGGCGCGGATGAGGGACCACGTGTGGGCGTTGCGTCCGAACATCGGGACCTCCCGTGGGTCAGGCGCTGGTCTTCTGGGCGCGCCGCGAGCGGACCCGGCGCTGCACCCCGTAGCCGACGACCACGACGACCACCGCGAGGACAACGTACTGGAGGATCTCCGCGTACGGCTCGACCTTCTGCCAGTTCTCCCCGAGCTGATAACCCGCGAACACGAAGATCGTGTTCCACACCAGACTGCCCGCGGTGGTGAAGGCGGTGAACTGCCACAGCGGCATTCGCGTTACACCAGCGGGAATCGAGATGAGGCTCCGGAAGACGGGAACCATGCGGCCGAAGAACACGGCCTTGCGCCCGTGCTTGCGGAACCACTCCGCCGTGCGGTCGAGGTCCTCCACGTCGACGAGGGGAAGTTTGTCCATCACTTTCCGCAGGCGGTCCTCACCGACCCACCGTCCCAGCGAGTACAACCCGAGCGCCCCGAGCACCGAGCCGAGGGTCGTCCAGAACAGCGCCCCGAACAAGGTGAAGCTGCCGAGACTCGCAGCGAACCCGGCAAGAGGAAGGATGACTTCGCTGGGAAGCGGAGGAAAAAAGTTCTCGAGAGCGATCGCGAGACCGGCCCCGACACCGCCCAGCCGATCCATCAGGTCGAGCGCCCATCCGGCGAGTCCGTCGGTGGGCGCTGATGGAGAATCCGCAACACTCATCCGGTCAAGGTTACCGATCGGCTACGAGACGACTCGGCCGGGCGGGTGAGCGCCTTCTTCGCCAGGCGAGCCACGCGGGAAAGTGTGACCCGGCCGGTGCCGGGGAACCGGCCGACCGGCGTCGGAGCGTCGGTGCCTCGATCACCCGAGGGACGCGAGCAAGGTCCGGCATGCCTGTTCACAGCGCCGGCACGCGTCGGCGCAGATCCTGCAGTGCTCGTGGTGAGAGCTGTGCCGGTCGCATTCGTCTCCACACGCCTTGCACGCCGCAGCACAGGCTTCGAGGACCGCTCGAGTCACCGAGGCGTTGTCGCCGGTCTGCCGGGACAGCACCCGGCCGGTCGCTTCGCAGAGGTCGGCGCAGTCGAGATCGGTGCGAATGCACTGGGTCAGTTCTGCGACCGATTCCTCGGCCAGACACGCATCGGCACATGCCGTACAGGTCTGCGCGCATTCGACGCACGCCTCGATGCACGCAGCCAGTTTCTCGTGGTCGATCGCGCCCATGTCGTGCGGGTAGGTGCCGAGCATGCTCGCTGCGGTGCTCATGAAGAGTTCTCCTCTCGTCGTTTCCGGGAAGTGGATCACCGCCCGGGTCGACGGTTGCGTACCCGAAGAAGTCGCGCTCTAACGGACGAATCGGATCTTCGTGGTTACGAGGAGGGCTTCGATTCCGACCGGTGCGTTGCGCGGATCGTCGGTGGCACGGGCCGGCGGTCCGCTAATGTCTCGAGTACATTCACGGCGTGAAAGGTAGTGGCTCGCAGGGTGAGTCCGGGTTCGTATGGCCGAGAAGATCGACTTCAAGAAGACGCTCGACGCCTACCGCGCGACGCGCGGTGAATTCCGCATCGTGGACGTGCCGGACATGCGGTACCTCATGATCGATGGTGTCGGCAACCCGAACACCTCACCTGCCTTCGCCGACGCGATCGAGTCGCTCTACCCCGGGCGTTCACGCTGAAGTTCGCGCCTCGAACCCCTCGTGGAGGGGCGGTGTGTGCAGACGCTCCACGTCGGATCGTTCGACGACGAAGCGGACGTCCTCGCGCAACTGCACGACGAGTTCGTCCCGGGCAACGGGCTGCGCATGGTCGGCAAGCACCACGAGATCTACCTGAGCGACTTCCGCAGGACCGCGCCGGAAAAGCTGCGCACCATCCTGAGGCAACCGGTCGCGGCTGCCCGGGAGTGAAGCGGACGGCATCTGGTCCTACACTTCGGCGACATGCATGACGGGAGAGCTGCCGTGGATCTGTCCGATGTCGACGCGTTGAGTTTCGATTGCTACGGCACATTGATCGACTGGGAGACGGGCATCGCCGCCGTCCTCGCCCCGTGGGCACAGGACGCCGGACTGGAACTGTCCGACGAGGAATTGCTTCTCGCGTACGCCGAGAACGAGGCGCAGGCCGAGCGCGACACTCCCGACGCGTTGTACCCCGCGATCCTCGCCGAGGCATTTCGGCGCACCGGCGCGGCACTCGGCGCGGAAGTCTCCGACGAGTGGGCGGCGCGGCTCGGCGCATCCGTTCCGGACTGGCCGGCGTTCCCGGACTCCGCCGAGGCCCTCTCGGCACTGGCCGAGGACTACACCCTGATCATCGTGTCCAATGTCCATCGCGACGGCTTCGCCGGTAGCAACGCGCGCCTCTGCGTCGAGTTCGACAAGATCATCACAGCCGAGGACGTGCAGGCGTACAAGCCAGCTCTCGACCACTTCGAGGCGCTCGACGACGCCCTCACCGAATTCGGGATTCCGCGCGAGCGCCTCCTGCACGTGGCGCAGTCGCTGTTCCACGACCATGTCCCCGCCGCCCGGCGAGGATTGCGCTCGGTATGGATCAACCGGCGCCACGACCGCCCGGGGTGGGGTGCGACACCGGCACCCACCGGCGAATACACCTACGATCTCGAATTCCCGACCATGCAGGCATTCGCGGATGCGGCCCGCGCCGCGAAAGCCCGTGGCACGGCACGGCACTGAGGAGCGTCGTCAGCGGGCGATGCCGTAGAACCGTTCGACCCGCACCCGCAACAGCAGACGTCCCTCCGCAACCATGGCATCCCGGAACTCATCCCAGTCGGGGTGATCGCCCTGCACCGCCCGGTACAGCGCGACGAGCTCATCGACGGTGGTGTCGTGGGGATCCGCTGCCACATCGGACAATTCGGCGTGTCCTTCGGCTACGGCGTACGACCAGCCGTCCCGAGTGTCGACGAACACGCTCACGCGCGGGTCCCGCCGCATGTTGCGGGTCTTCGCACGCGTGTCGGTGATCGAGACCGAGAACGTCCGCGCGAGGAGGTCGTAGGAGTACACGATGTTCGAGAGCTGTGGCCGACCGTCGTGTTTCAGGGTGGCGAGCGCCGCGATACCGCTGGATCCGAACAGTGCCTCGAGCGGCACCTCCGACTCTCGGCTCATGTGGGTCCTTCCTGATCGCGGTAGGTCCTGTGAACACATCTTGCCGCGCTGGCAGCTTCGCGCGGGGCGGAAATCGTTACCTGCCAGCGTAATCATGCGGGTGCCTGTTGTCTGCCGCTCCGTTTCGACCACGATGATGTCGCTCGGTGTCACGGATGCACTGTGCTAGCGTCTGCGGCACTTCAGCGCATCGGGGGGTCGCGTGAACGGGTGGGGGACTGTCGCAAAAGCGGTGGCGTGTGTCGCGATCGTGGTGTCGGCAGCATCGTGCGGGTCAGGATCGGCCGCGACCGGCGAGTCGGAATCCGTTGCCACGGAAAGCGCGATGTCGACGACGCGCACACCGCGCGTGGTGGATGATTCGGGCCGTCCGCAGATCACGTTCGATCCATGCCTGGACATCCCGGACGATCTGTTGATCGAGGTGGGATATGACCCGCGAAGCAAGGACATCGCCGACTATCCGATGGGTAGTTATACATTCCTCGTCTGCAGCTACGACGGTGTCGTCAGCGTTCCGGGAACAATGCGGCCGTACGGCCTCAACATCTTGTCCGGGAATGTCACTCTGCAGGAGGAAATGCAGAAGGACGGCGATATCTCCACTTCGATCGATGTGAACGGCAGGCGTGCTCTCCTGCAGGTCGATGTCGCCGCGCGAAACACGTGCGCGGTCGTTGTGGAAACCGCCTACGGGATCGTGATCTTCAATCGGCTTTACAACCCTGACCATACGAGGGGTTCGTCGCCCGAAGAGTGGTGTGCCGGCCTCCAGGACTTGGCAGCGGCTGTCGAACCCCTCATCAGCGAGTGAAGACGTCGTGTGTTCACTTTCGACAATGCGAGGTCCAAATGACCGATTTCATCCGTCTTGAACCACACGTGATCGACGAACTCGTCGGCATCTGCAACACCATGCTCGACGAACTGAACGCGTCACGGAAAATAGCGGAGAGACTCGTCGAAACGCACGGCTTCGGCGACCTCGAATCCGCCAGGCAACTCGCCGCCGGTTACGCACGCAAGGCCGCCGGAACCCCCGCGTCCGCCCGCGAGCGCATCGACCAGTTCATCACCACCCTCACAGACCTGCGCGACGCGTTCGCTTCCGGCGGCGAAGCGTTTCTCGATTCGGAGTTCGACTGGGCAGGGCGACTCCAGGCGACAAACACCGAGCCGTGAGCTGGGTGAGAACCTGATCGACTCGGACCGTGAGAGTCTCGGACCGGTACGTGCACGGGCCACGGACGAGAGGATCGAGATGCTGGATTACACCAGGTACTGCGGGGAGATCACCGCACAGACCGAGTTGCTGTGCTCGGTGCTGCCGGGACGGGATATGAATACCCCGGTGCCGACGTGTCCGGGCTGGAATGTGGGACAGCTCGCGCGGCATGTGGGATACGGCCACCGCTGGGCTGCCGAGGCAGTGCGTACCGGAGCGACGACGCCCCCGGACGACTCGGCGATGCGTGAACTGGCCTCGTACGTCGACGAAGACCCCGACCAGCTGGTGCCGTGGTTGCTTGCCGGCGCACTCGACCTGGAATCGTCTCTGCGCGAGGCAGGTCCCGAGCGGAAGGTCTGGACCCCGACGCCGGTCGGCCCGCAGACCCCGCAGTTCTATGCGCGACGCTTCACCCACGAGACTGCAGTGCACCGTGCCGATGCCGTGCTGGCGCTGGGCGAGGGGTTCGACCTCAGCCACGATGTCGCACTCGACGCCGTCGACGAGTGGCTCGATCTTGCTGTGGTGACGTGGCCGCGGAGGATGAGCGACCGCCGGCACGCGCTGCACGGACCCGATAGCACTCTCCATTTCCACGCGACCGATTCGCATGCGGAGTGGGTCGTGGACCTCACCGGCGACGAGTTCGTCTGGCGCCGTGCGCACGAGAAGAGTGCGGTGGCGGTGCGGGGACCGTTGGTCGAGTTGATGCTGGTGCTTTATCGCCGACGAGCAGTCGCCGACCCCGAGGTCGAGGTGTTCGGCGATGCCGCGCTACTGGATTCATGGCTCGATGTGGTCGCGTTCGGCTGAACGGTCAGAGAATGTCCCGCAGGATGCCGGCGAGTTCCCGGGGCGCGTCGCTCTGTACGGAATGCCCGGAGCCCGGCACCACGTGCACATCCAGCCCGGGGACGCGTCGACGCGCCTCGTCGACGTCCTCTTCGGTGACGTAGGCCGAAGCGCCACCGCGCACCAGCGAGACGGGTCCGTCGAGTGCGGCGAGGTCGTCCCACAGCGGGGTGAAGTCGCGCATGGTGCGCATCCGGTCGTAACGCCACTCCCATCGTCCGTCGCTGCGCTGCCGCGTGTTGTGGACGACGCCGCGCCGGATCGACGACGGTGATCGGTGCGGTGCCGCCGCGGCGGTGAGGGCGACGATCTCGTCGAACGTGTCGAAGACGGCCGGTCCCGCCGCGAGAGCGACGGTTCCGCGTTGGTTTTCGGCCATGCCCTGGTGCCGCCGGAACGATGCCGGGGTGACGTCGACGAGGACGGTGCGGCGCACGAGTTCCGGTGCGAGGGAGCCGAGCCGGAGGGCGGTCAAGCCCCCGAGCGACATGCCGACCACGGCCTCCGCACGAGGCGCCCAGCGGCGGACCGCGTGCGCCACCGCTTCGGCGTTCGGCCACGGCGAGTAGTCGCCGTCGTCACGCCAGGAGGAGTGGCCGTGACCGGGGAGGTCGACGGCGAGCGCGGGCACCCCGAGTGCGAGGACCACCGAGTCCCAGGTGTGTGCGTTCTGGGCTCCGCCGTGCAGGAACACGAGGCGGGGAGAGACGTCGCCCCACAGCAGCGCGCTGGTGTGCCCGCCGTCGTGTTCGGCGCGCACCCGCCGCACGGTCGGCGGTACGGGGAGTTCGAGGCCCAACTCCGCGGCGTTCTCGGGAAGCAGCGCGAACTCGTCGGTGCGGTGCGGATCCATGAGGACTTCTCTACGCGACTACCGGGCGAGAAGCCAGATGTGGCTCGGCGCGAACGGAACCGCATGTTGTCAGGGAGTGGAGCGCGGCAGGGACGATCGCGCTGCGAGGCGCGGGCTCCGTCATCCCCGGGAGGACGGTCCGGAGTAACGATCGGCGAACGCGCCGGGCGTCACGCCCACGGCGTTCTTGAAGTCGCGCACGAAATGCGGTTGGTCGGCGTACCCGAGGACGGCGGCGACCTCGGACAGCGAACCGGACTTCTCGCGCAGGCGGCCCGCGGCCTCCTGGAGGCGCCGCCGCTGGATCAGCCATTTCGGGGTAAGTCCGATGCGCCGGTGGACGAGTCGCTGCAGCGCGCGCTCGGAGAGACCGAATTCGTTGCGTACCTGTTCTACGCGCAACACGTCCGGGTTGTCCTCCACGAACGCCACGACACGGTTGACGAGGCGGCCCTCGTCGTCGACCGGCAGGTAGCGCCGGAAGACCTCGTCGTAGACGCCCATCACCGCGTGGTGAGCCTCGGGGGACCGCGGATCGCGGCGCATCATCTCGCGCACCCGATCGACGACACGGACGCCCGCGTCGCCGAGGACCTCCGGCACCTCCACGATCCGGTCGGTGAACGACGCGAGTGGCCCACCGGCCACGAGGGCACCCGCCGCGGGGGCGAGCATGACACCGGCGGCCCAGCCCTCACCTGTCAGAACGGTGGTCGACAAACCGGACTCGACACCGTAGAAGCGGGCGTAGTCCTCGGTGATCACGACCAGGCATACGGGATACCGCAGCACGTGCTGCGGAGCCTCCCGACCCGGAGGGACCCGCCACACGGGAATCCAGTAGCGCCGGACCACGTCGCCCAGATCGGGGGATGCCGGGTATCGGAAGATGGTGTGCGTTGTGTCGTTCGGGTGTCTCAAGTGTGCGCGCTCGATCGGCTCGCCGTCGTCTGGCTTTCCGGAGTCCCCGGTGTCGGATTTCATCAATACCTCGCACTGGGCGATCGATAGCGTCGCACCCATGAATACAACAGCGATCCGACACAGCGAAGCAGAACAGCGACTCGGCGCGGTCGTGGGCGCGTTGAAGGCCGAGGACTGGGACCGTCCGTCACCGTGCGAGGGGTGGACCGCGCGCGACGTCCTGAGTCATATCATCGATACCCAACGCGAATTCTTCACCGGCCGCGACCTCGACCTCGGTGATCGGCCCTCCCTCGACGACCCGGCCGGCGCATGGCAGAAGCACAACGCCCAGGTGGCGGACATCGTCGCGGACGACGCCCTCGTGAACACGCCCTATGACGGGTACTTCGGACCCACGACCATCGGAGCGACCTTCGACCAGTTCTACGTCTGGGACATGATCGTGCATCGATGGGACCTCGCCACCAGCGCAGGCCTCGAGGAGACGTTCAACGAGGCCGAACTCGAGCGGATCGAGGCCGGAGCGGACAGTTTCGGCGACTCGCTCTACATGGACGGGGTGTGCGCACCGGGTGTCGAGGCACCGGAGGGCGCCGACCGGTCGACTCGAGTGCTCGCGCGCCTGGGGCGCCGTCGCCCCGACGCCGTGTGAGAGTGCGGGACACGGCCGGCTCGCGGCCCGGCCGTTAGTCTCGGGCGTATGAGCGAACCGATCGTGGTGTCCGGACCCGTGCGTGAGGCGCTGGCCGAACGTCGCCCCGTAGTCGCGCTCGAATCGACCATCTTCACGCACGGCCTGACCCGGCCCCGAAACGTGGCGGTCGCTCTGGCCGCCGAACAGCAGTTGCGTGACGCGGGTGCTGTCCCGGCAACCGTGGGCGTCGTCGACGGGGTCCCCACGGTCGGCCTCTCCGAGGAGCAGATCGTCACACTCGGAGACGCCGAGAGCGAGGTGGTCAAGGTCGGGATACGCGACCTGCCGATGGCCGCGCTCAAGCGGACACACGGCGGCACGACGGTCGCCGCGACCGCGTTTCTCGCGCATCACGCCGGGATCGGGGTATTCGCCACCGGCGGTCTCGGCGGCGTACATCGAGGCGCCGCCACCACCTTCGACGAAAGCGCGGATATCGTTGCGCTGGCGTCGATTCCGATTCTCGTTGTGAGCGCCGGTGTCAAATCGGTCCTCGATGTCCCCGCCACGCTCGAACGTTTCGAAACACTCGGGGTGGTGGTCGTCGGGTACCGCACCGCCCGCTTCCCCGGGTTCTACGTGCGGGACAGCGGCTGCGTCGTCGACGACATCACTTCACCCGAAGACGCGGCAGCGCTCGCCCGCGCCCGCAACGCTCTCGGGCTCCGTTCGGCGGTGGTGGTGGGCAATCCTGTGGACGCGTCGGCTCAGGTGGACCCGGAGTTGCACGACCGGGTCCTCGTCGAGGCGGAGCGTGAGGCAGCGGTTTCGGGACTTCGCGGCAAGAGTCTCACTCCGTTCCTGCTCGAGCACATGCATCGCGCGACGGACGGCCGTACGCTCGAGACGAATATCGCTGCGTACCAGGGCAATGTCGCTCTCGGCGCGGCGATCGCGAGGGCATTGGTGTCCTGACACGCGCACGTCACCGCACCCGGAAATGTCGCCGCACCGGAAATGTCACTGCAGCAGAAATGCGGTGGTGGCGGGTGGCAGCGCGACGTCGCGTCGCCGGTAGATTTCGGCCGGGCGGCCGGTGCCTTCGCGGCGGAGTTCGCCCGTGGGTTCGAGCCCGTGCAGCAGATGCCGCCGGAACGTGTCCTTGGGGTAGCGGCGGTCGAAGACGATTTCGTAGAGACGGCGCAGATCCAGCACGGTGAACTCGTCGCCGAGAAACCGGGCCGGGTCCACGGCGGCCGAGTACCGCGCCCGCAGGTCGTCGACGGCCAATTCCACGATGGTGGCGTGGTCGAATGCGAGATCGGCGATGCCGGTGACGGGGGTGAGCCGGGCTTCGGCCGGGATCTCGGCGACGGGAACGGCCGCTCCGTGCGCCATCGACAGCACCCACCCTCGATCGTCGCGTCCTGGGTCGTCGAGCATCGCGAGCTGGTGGAACTCGATCCCCGAGAGCGAGGCCTTGTCGCGCAGAGCCCGGCGAGCCGCGTCGGCGAGCCGTTCTCCGGGACGGAGAAACGTCCCGGGAAGTGCTGATGTGCCGTCGGGTCGCTCGATGACCAGTACTTTCAGCGTTTCGTCGACGGTCAGTACCGCGACGTCCACCGCCACGGACGGACGCGGATAGTCGGTGAGGGACTTGCCCCGGGGATCGGTCCAGGCCTGCATCTCCCCATTCAATCAAATGTGCGCTAATATTTGCGCAGAATTGATCGAAGGGGAGACGGTATGAGGCTGACGACAGCACAGAACGACCGGGCGGCAGGGGTCCTGCTCGCCACCGCAGCGGGTGACGCACTCGGCGCGGGCTACGAATTCACCTATCCCACTCCGGAGACAGCGATCCGCATGATCGGTGGGGGACTCGGGCCGTTCGCTCCCGGTGAGTGGACGGACGACACGTCCATGGCGCTCGCGATCGCGGAGGTTTCCGCCACCGGAGCCGACATCGGTGCCGGCGACGGACTCGACGCCGTCGCCGCCGGGTTCGCACGCTGGTATGCGTCCGGGCCCAAGGACATCGGAAACCAGACCCGCGCGGTGCTGAGTACAGCGCAGCCGACCGCAGCGTCGATGACCGAGCGGGCGCGCGCCCTCCCCGGCAGGAAGGGCGGCAACGGGTCGCTCATGCGGACCGCACCCGTGGGGATTGCCTACCTCGCCGACGGCGAGCGATGTGTCGCGGCAGCCCGCGACATCAGTCGTCTCACGCACGACGATCCCGAGGCCGTCGAGGCATGCATGCTGTGGTCGTTCGCGATCCGGCACGCCGTCCTCCACGGCACGTTCGACGGCGTCGACGCCGGTCTGGAAACGCTGCCGGGAGACGCGGCACGGCGCTGGTCGACTTTGCTCGACGATGCCCGCACAGCTTCCGACCCGCGGGTCTTCGACAACAACGGGTGGGTGGTCCATGCGCTGCAGACGGCGTGGTGGGCCGTGTGCCATGCCGACGCGACCGGCCCCGGTCATCTTCCCCAGGCGCTCGAACTCGCCGTACGTGCCGGGCACGACACCGACACCACCGCGGCGATCGCCGGCGGGCTGCTCGGCGCCCGGTGGGGTGCGTCGGCGGTACCCGCGCAGTGGCAGCGGATCCTGCACGGCTGGCCCGGGTACCGGTCGCAGGACCTCGTACGCCTCGCCTTGCACACCGCATGGGCGGGCGCGGGCGACGACCGCCACCGGCCCGACGCCGAGATCGACCACGCGCAGTTTCTCGTCGAGGAGTGACTCGGCCCGCTCGTTGGGGTAGACATCCTTCGGACCGAATTGTGACGAAGGGATCCACGTGGCCGCACACATTGCTCTTCCCCGCGTGATGCGGATCGGCGGGGGCGCCGTCGACGAGATCGGTGAGGTGGTGGCCGGGCTGGGGCTGTCCCGGCCGCTCGTGGTGACCGACCGGTTCATGGTCGGGACCGGCGCAGTGGATCGCATGGTGTCACGGCTCGGCGCGGCCGGACTCGCAACGGCGGTGTTCGCCGATACCGTTCCCGATCCCACCACCGACTCCCTCGTCGCGGGTCTCGAGGCAGTCGCCGCCCACGACGCCGATTGCGTCATCGGTTTCGGTGGCGGCAGCCCGATGGACACCGCCAAGGCGCTCGGGTTGCTGGCCGTCCACGGTGGGCAGATGAGCGAGTACAAGGCCCCCCGCATCAACAACGGTCCGGCGCTACCTGTCGTCGCGGTTCCGA
Source organism: Rhodococcus sp. NPDC060084 (assembly GCF_042730335.1). Classification (NCBI taxonomy): domain Bacteria; kingdom Bacillati; phylum Actinomycetota; class Actinomycetes; order Mycobacteriales; family Nocardiaceae; genus Rhodococcus; species Rhodococcus sp. NPDC060084. The sequence goes on along the minus strand of NZ_JBHWWX010000004.1, from coordinate 30,026 downwards.
CCACGGCCGGGAGTGGTTCGGAGGCAACGCAGTTCACCGTGATCAGCGACAGTGTCACCAACGAGAAGATGCTGTGCCCGGGCGCGGCGTTCCTGCCGATCGCGGCGGTGGTCGACTACCGGCTGACGTTGACGATGCCTCCGCGACTGACTGCCGACACCGGGGTCGACGCGCTCACCCACGCGATCGAGGCGTACGTCAGCAAGAAGTCCACTCCGTTTTCGGACACGTTGGCCCTCGCTGCGATCGAGACCATCGGAAGAGTTCTGCGACGCGTCTACGTGAACGGCAACGACGAAGACGCCCGGGAGCAGATGATGCTCGCGGCCACCCAGGCCGGGATCGCGTTCTCGAACTCGAGCGTCGCCCTCGTCCACGGGATGAGCCGGCCGATCGGCGCGCATTTTCACGTCGCGCACGGTTTGTCGAACGCGATGCTGTTCCCCGCGGTGACCGCCTTCTCGGTGCGGGCTGCCGAATCCCGCTATGCGGACTGTGCCCGCGCGCTGGGCGTCGCCACCTCCGGCGACCACGACGCCGCTGCGGCGGACAGCCTGGTCGCCGCGCTGGCGGAACTGTGCCGCGACGTCGAAGTGCCCACGCCTCGTGCCTACGGCATCGACAGACGTGACTGGGACTCGCTGATACCGCTCATGGCGGAACAGGCCCTGGCATCGGGATCGCCGAACAACAATCCGCTCGTGCCCACGGCGGAGGAGATCCGCGACCTGTACGCCCGGATCTACGACTGACGGCAGATCCGGGCGTGGAGGCAGGGGGAAACGGTTTACTCGGGTGCCTGGTCGTCGGGCTCGACAGGCTCGGTTTCCTCGCGATCCGAAGGGCTACCGGCCTTACCTTCCCGCTCGTGCTCGGCTTCGACGCGTTCTTCCATGTCGTCCACCAGTCGAGAGATCTTCTCGCCGGTGAGGTCGTCGTTGTCGGCAGGGGTGCCCGGGCGCTCGGATTCAGCCATCGAAATCCGTCCTTTCGTGAAGTTGCCCGGCACGGGACCGCGCCCGTGCTCGGGACAGCACTTGCGATACCCGGGCAGATCGTCGACGAAACCGGCACGAGGCGAATCCCACACCGGGCCGAATTCGGATCAGGGTGATCGGCACGCTGGCCGGGCGGGTGAGACCGGAGGAGGATGGTACGACCGTGCCCGACGACGTGGAGATGAGCGCGTGACAGTCACCGACGAATATCTGAACAACAACAAGTCGTATTCGGCCGGGTTCACCGGCCCCCTGCCGCTGCCCCCGAGCAAGCACATCGCCATCGTGGCGTGCATGGATGCGCGGCTCGACGTGTACCGCGCCCTGGGCATAGCGGAAGGGGAGGCACACGTGATTCGCAATGCGGGCGGCGCGGTGACCGACGACGTGATCCGTTCGCTCGCCATCAGCCGGCGACTCCTCGGCACCGAGGAGATCGTGCTCATCCACCACACCGACTGCGGCATGCTGACCTTTACCGACGACGAGTTCACCCGCGCCGTCGAGCAGGACACCGGGATCCGGCCGCAGTGGGCCCCGGAAGCGTTCCGCGACCCCGAGGAAGACGTGCGTCAGTCGCTGCGCCGGATCGAAGTGAGCCCGTTCGTCACCGAACCGACCTCACTCCGCGGGTTCGTCTTCGACGTCGCTACGGGCAGGCTGAACGAGGTGGCGCACGAACGGACCTCGTGACGAGATCCCGACGTGCTCGCCGAGAGAAGACTCAGCTCGCCGACGACGAGGTCATCCGCGCAGCGAGGTTGTCCGGCATCGGCTCGTGCCGAAGGTACATCCGCGCGAACTCGGCGGTGCCCTGAGTGATGGCCCGCAGTTCGACGGGATAGCGGCTGAGTTCGATTTCGGGAACCTCCGCGCGCAGCAGGGCTGTTCCCGGTTCGGGAGATTCGGTGCCGAGGACGCGACCGCGCCGTGCGGAGAGGTCGCCGAGCACCGCGCCGAGGAACTCCTCCGGCACGATTACACGGACCGCGGCTACCGGTTCGAGAATGCGGACAGTGCTGTGCGCCGCCGCATCTCGCAACGCGAGCCCCGCGGCGGTCTGGAATGCGGCGTCGGAGGAGTCCACCGAATGAGCCTTGCCGTCGACGAGCGTGACCTGCACGTCGACAAGGGGGCATCCGGCCGAGGCGACCCCCTTCTCTGCCTGTGCGTACACACCCTTCTCGACCGACGGGATGAACTGCCGCGGTACCGCGCCGCCGACCACGCGTTCGGCGAACACCACCCCGCTTCCCATCGGCAAAGGCTCGACTTCGACGTCGACCACCGCGTACTGGCCGTGCCCACCGGATTGCTTGACGAGCCGCCCGTGTCCGGGCGCGGGCGTCGCGAAGGTTTCGCGGAGCGCTACGGCAAATTCCACCGGATCGACCTGGACTCCGTGCCGGGTGCGGAGACGGTCGAGCACCAGTTCCGCGTGTGCTTCACCCGTGCACCACAGCACGATCTGGTTGGTGTCGGGATTGTGTTCGACGCGCACGCCCGGATCTTCCGCCGCGAGCCGTGACAGTGCCTGCGACAACTTGTCGTCGTCGGTGCGAGTGTGCGCCTCGATCGCGACGGGCAGCAACGGTGTCGGGGTCGGCCACATATCCAGGTGCGCAGGCCGATCCGGCTCGTGCAGTACGTCACCGGGCTGTGCGGTCGCGAGTTTCCCGACCGACACCAGGTCGCCCGCGACGGCCTCTCCGACGGGCCGCTGCTGTTTGCCGAAGGGACTCGACAGTGAGGGAATACGGTCGCGCGAATCGCGGTCGCCACCGGTGAGCGCAAGCGTCGAATCCGGACGGAGCGTGCCGGCGTAGACGCGCACCAGGCTGATCCGGCCGACGTACGAATCTCCCGCGACGCGGACGACCTGCGCCACCAGATCCGCGTCCGGGTCGCACGCAGGCGCACCGCGCGACCGCCGGGTGGGATCGGGGAAACCCGTGGTGATCAGCTCGAGCAACTCGACGGCGCCCACCCCGTACTCTGTGGCGGGAACCGCGGGATGTAGTGCGCAGGACAGGAATTCGCGTGTCAGCCCTTCTTCGAGCGAGGCGGTGTCGAGTTGTTCGCCCGCGATGAACCGCTCCATGAGCGTGTCGTCCTGCCCCGAGATGGCTTCCACCAGCGCTTCGCGCACGTCCTCGGACACGGGGGACGGGCCCGGTTCGCCGTAACGGCGTCCGGTCAGCAATCCCATCGAGCCGACCGGCCGGTCGCCGTCGTACACGGGATAGAACAGTGCGCGCAGCGTGTCCGGGCCGAGGCCGAACGCGTCGTGGCATTCGGAGAGGACGTCGTCGTAGCTGCGCCGGGCGATGTCCAGTTTGTTCACGACGATCGCGCGGGGAATCTTCTCCTCGTCGCACTCGCGCCACAACGCGCGGGTTGCGGCGGAGATCGGGTCGGTGGACGAGACGACGAAGATCGCGGCGTCGGCAGCGTGCAAGCCCGCCCGGACTTCGGCGTCGAAATCGGGGTGACCCGGTGTGTCGATCAGATTGATCTTGATGCCCTTCCATTCGAGCGCGAGCACCGTCAACTGCACCGACCGCTGATGTCTCTGCTCGATCTCCTCGTAGTCGGACACCGTGGTGCCTTCGGCGACCCGCCCGGCGCGTCCCACCGCACCCGTCGCGGCCGCCAGCGACTCGGCGAGGGTGGTTTTCCCGGTGCCGGTACACCCGACGAGCGCGACATTGCGGATTCGATCGGGGCTGTCGGCGACGGGCGCCTGCCTGCTGCGTGCTGCGGTGCGATCGGGCATCGGCGTGCTCCTCGGGTGGCCTGAGCACAGTCTAAGCGGGTTCTCCCCAGCTCACGGCCGAATATTGCCCTCGGTCAATCGGGTTGGCGGAGCGGCCTATCGGGCGATGTGCAGTCGTGAGAGAACAGAGCTTCGTACACTCGGTGCATGACGGTGGACGCGGTGTTCGACTCCGACGATGTGCGCCGCGCGGCCGCCGCCCTCCGGACGCCGGACATCGCGCGGTGGGCGGATCGTTTCGAACTGTTGTCCGACGTCAACCGGCTGCGGTTGCTGATGTGCCTGCACCATGCCCCGGGGATCTGCGTCACCGATCTTGCCGCGGCCCTCGAGATGACCGGGACCGCCGTCTCCCACGCGCTGCGTTTGCTACGAAATCGTGGCTGGGTCACCGCGGAGCGGGAAGGACGCCTGGTGCGGTACCGGCTCGCGGACACCACGGTGCACGAACTTCTCCATTCCATCGGGGCCACGCACGAGCAGGCGGGCCATTCGCACACGCACCGCCATCGCACAGAGCGTTCCTGAGGCGGGTCTCCGGCGTCATTCCCCGTCGTGCGCGTGTGCCGCCCGCGGCGTCAGGCTGAATCCCCACGGGAGCTCGAGGCGGTTCTGCGCGAGCAGACCGGAATCGGACAGGATCGTCTCGATCGGGCCGTCCGCCGCGAGGCGTCCGTCGTTGAGGATCACCGCCCGGGTGCACAGTTGCGCCGCGTAGGGCAGGTCGTGGGTGACCACCAGCATCGTGGTGCCCAGGCCGAGCAGCACCTCCGCCAGTTCCCTCCGGGACACCGGGTCGAGATCGTTGGACGGCTCGTCGAGCACGAGTACCTCGGGCCGGCAGGACAGCACCGTCGCCAGCGCGACTCGCCGCTGCTGCCCGGCCGAGAGATGCATCGTCGTGCGCCCGGAGTGTTCCTCCATCCCCACCGCCTCGAGCGCGGACTGCACCCTCGAGCCGAGTTCCGGTTCCGGCACCCCGAAGTTGGCCGGTCCGAACGCCACGTCCTGAGACACGGTGGGCATGAAGAGCTGGTCGTCGGGGTTCTGGAACACAAGGCCGACGCGGCTGCGAATTCCGCGCAGCGTACGGCGCGTCACGGGCGTTCCACCGATTCGTACGGTCCCGGACGACGGAGCCAGAACGCCGTTGAGGTGCAGCATGAGGGTGGTTTTGCCGGACCCGTTGGGACCGAGGACGGCGACCCGCTCGCCGGGCTCGACTGCGAGGTCGATACCGCGCAGTGCGTGACGGCCGTCGGGATACACGTGCTGCACCCCCTCGAGTTCGACGGCGGGGGACGTGCTCACAACCCGCCCCACGCTGCCGCGCACACCGCGCCGGCGAGTGCCGCGGGCATCAGGCCGAATGCCCACGCTGTCCGGGTCGCCGCCGATCCCGTGGCGGGCACGGCACCGGTGAAACCCCGGGAAAGCATCGCCCAGTGCACCCGCTCGCCGCGTTCGTACGCGCGCACGAACAACGACCCGACACCGCGTGCCGTCGCCCCGATGCGGTGGAGCATCCGCGGATCGTCGCCTCGCGAGCGCCGCGCGATATCCATGCTCTTCGCTTCGGCGGCGAGCAACGTGGCATAGCGCAGCATCAGCAGGACCACGGTGGTGATGAGCGGCGGGACGTGTAACCGTGTCAGACCGCCGGGCAGATCCTGAACCGGTGTGGTCGCGGCGAGGATGAGGGACGCGAGCACACCCAAGGTGCCCTTGACCACGATGCCCCACGCCGCATACAGGCCCGGCACCGACAGGGACAGCCCCAGCCACTCCACGCGTGTCCCGGACTCCGCGAACGGCAGCAGCACCGCGAGAACCAGGAACGGCAGTTCGATGGACATACGGGGCAACAGCCACGACAGCCGGATACGAGCAGCGACGCAGACCGCCGCGACGATCGAGAAATACAGCGCGAACGCCCACATCGCTTCACGGGGTGTCGCGACCACCACGAACGTGAAGACGACCGCACCGACGATCTTCACCTCGGTGGGGAGCCTGCGGGCTGCCGCGGTGACGGTGGCCGCACCGTTCTCGATCGTCGGGGTGCTCACGGCCCGGTTTTCCCGAGGGGCGCGTCGCTCCGGGCGGGCTTCCGGCGGCGTGCCAGCACCATGAACAACCCCGCTGCGAACACCAGCGTGGCGACCGCGCCGACGATCCCGGCCACGCCGGTGGTCCCTTCGCGTTCGGCGACGGCGTAGTCGGCGAGCGGGCTCGTTGCCAATGCGTGGTCTTCGGCGCCGATCGCGGGACAGTCACCGGCGAGGGACTCGCTCGTATCGCTCTCGGCGACCTCGCAGCCCCGCACGGTCGCGGCTTCGAGCCCGTCGGGATTCGGGTCGGCGAACGAGGACACCACCCCGGCGAGGAGCAGCACCGCCGCACCCAGCACGATCAGAACGGCTTTTCGGCTCATACCGGACTCCGATCACCTTGACGCAACGGCCGGAGGAGATAGACCAGGTCGGGGCGCGCTCGTGCCACCGCCATCACCGTCACGGCCGTGATCACTCCTTCGCCCATGCCGATGAGGACGTGCACGCCGATCAGGAACGGTGCGATGGTCCCGATCGAACCCGCGGTGCCGCCGACGGCGTATTCGACGAGGAAGCCCGCGGCCGCGACCACCGTGGCGACCACCGCGGCCACGAAGGATACGACGCCGAGGACCGCGACGCCCGAGGACCGGCGCAGAAGCGGACGCAAGGCGACGGCCGTTCCGTACCCGGCGGCGACTCCCAGCAACGCCATGTTGGTGACGTTGGTTCCGAGTGCGGTGAGCCCGCCGTCGGCGAACAGCAGTGCTTGCACGACGAGCACGACTGTCAGGCAGAGTGCGGCTGTCGCCGGGCCCACCAGGATCGCGGCGAGGGCACCTCCGAGGACGTGCCCGCTGACACCGGGAAGCACCGGAAAGTTGATCATCTGCAGGGCGAACACGAACGCGGCGACGAGACCGGCGAGGGGAGCGGTTCGTTCGTCGAGTTCCCGTCGTGCGCGGGGCAGCGCCACCGCGAGCCCGAGCGCGGCGATCACGAAGAACACAGCCGATGTCGGTGCGTTGATCAGACCGTCGCTCATGTGCATTGCCGAGACGTCCATAGAGTTCCCTCCGACGTGGAAGATCATTCGACCCTACCTGCCCGACTGAACAGTCGGACATGTTTTACGCCGACCCTCCGACGTGAAATATGCGCCGAGAACGCATGATTCGGACATCTCGCACAACGAGGACGGCGTCACGCCGGTCGACGCGGATGCGGGCGCGCATCCGCCGGACGAATCGGCGCCGGGATATCGCGCCAGCGGCACGATCGTGCATGTTCGGAGAAACCCGGTCGTTCCTGTAGAATTCTCGGGTTGCTTCGGGTCGGGCACGGCGGGAGGTCGGGACGCCGTGCATCTGTTTTGTGCACGCAGAAAAGTCTTGTGCACGCAGAAAGTCCCGAAAAGGTATCGATGTCCCGCAGTTCACGTTCCGCCCCCTCGCATTTCCGTGTCATGCACGATCTGGTCGGGTCGGCGTACTTCCCGATCTCGGCGCTGGCCCGGCTACCGCTGTCCATGCTGGTGCTCGGCGTTCTCACCTATGTCGTCGCCTCGTCGTCCGACTTCGCCGCCGCCGGCATCGCTGCGGCGGTCACCGGCGTGGGAGTCGCGGTCGGGGCACCGCTGTCCGGTATCGCCTCCGATCGCTGGGGCCAGCGGCCGACGCTGCTCGTCTCGACCGCCGTCTATGTGGTCGCAGTCGTCGCGGTGCTCGCCGCCGGAAGTTCCCACGGCGCAGGCGAGGCGTTACCGCCGACCCTGCTGGCCGCCGCGTTCGTCGCCGGTCTCGTCGTTCCGCAATGCGGTCCCATGACACGCGTGCGCTGGATTCGCGGTTTGTCCGCGCGCGGCGCGGACGAGGCGGTGGAAGAAGCCCAGGGGTACGAGGGAACCATGGACGAACTCGGATTCGTCCTCGGCCCCGCGGCGGTCGGCATCATCGCCGCGGCGTTCGGTGCTGCCGCACCGTTGTACGTCCTGATCGCCCTGACGGCCGTCGTCGTGCCCTGGTTCGCGGTACACCCCAGTGCCCGATTCGCGGCGCCCGTGCACCGGTCCGGACCGGTCGGCGGCAGCGCCCCGGACACCGGACCCGCCGCAGTGTCGTGGGGTCCGGTGGCAATTCTGCTGACCGGAATGCTCGGTATCGGAACGATTTTCGGGTCGCTCGCCACCATCACGACCGTCTTCGCCGACGAGACCGGGCACCCCGGCAGCGGCGGACTGATCTACGCCGCGCTCGGGCTTGCCTCCGGCGCAGCGGCGTTGAGCGTGTCCCGGTGGAGTGGACGCTTGACCGTTCCGGTGCGGTGGCTGGGGTGCGCGGTGCTGCTCGTTCCCGCACTGGCGTTGCTGTGGCTGCCGAGCGCGCCGTGGCAGATGGCCGTTGTCCTGTTCCTCATCGGCTCGCCGATCGGTCCGGTCCTGGTGACGATTTTCAGGGTGGCTGGCGACTACACGCCGGCACGGCGACTCGGACTCGTCATGACGTTGCTCAGCGCCGGGATCACCTTGGGCACCTCGATCGGTAACTGGGTCGGCGGCGCACTCGCCGATGCCGGAGGGCACTCGGCCGCCACCTGGGTGGCGCTCGGCGCGGGGCTGGCTCTGTTCGCGTCCGGGGTGGTCTTCACCGCCGTGCGCTCCCGCGCCGCGACCCGCACGCCCGAACCGCCGACGACCCGGGAACTGCTCGAGTCCGTTTACTGATCCGTCTCCGGAGTCAGTAGACGTCGCGAACGTACCGCTTCTCCCGTTTGAGGGCGGTGACGTACTCGGCGGCCTGCTCCGGGCTCATCCCACCGTGCTCGGCGACGATCGCGTGGAGCGCGGCGTCGACATCCTTCGCCATGCGGGAGGCGTCACCACAGATGTAGAAGTGACCGCCTTCCTCGAGCCACGCGAACAGCTCTGCCCCGTGTTCTGTCATGCGGGTCTGCACGTAGATCTTCTCGGCCTGGTCGCGGGAGAACGCGAGGTCGAGCCGAGTGAGTACTCCCGACGCTGTGAACTCGGCGAGTTCGTCCTCGTAGATGTAGTCACAGTCGCGGCGCTGATCGCCGAAGAACAGCCAGTTCTTTCCGGTCGCGCCGCGCGCACGCCGCTCCTGGAGGAATCCGCGGAACGGGGCGATGCCGGTGCCCGGCCCCACCATGATCATCGGTGCGGTGTCGTCGGACGGGACACGGAACGCCTTGTTCCTCGTGACGAAGATGCCGACGGTGCCGTCGCCGACGCGGTCCGCGAGGTAGGTGGAGCACACCCCGTGGCGTTCACGGTCGTCGTCGCCGTACCGCACCGACGCGACGGTCAGGTGTACCGAACCGTCGCACGCGTTCGGACTCGACGAGATCGAGTACGCACGGTGCTGCAGCGGCCGCAACAGCGACAGGAACTCCTCGGCCGACAGTTCCGGCGCGGGTTCGAGCAGCAGCACGTCGAGTATGTCGCGGCCCCACAGCCATTCGTCGAGTGCGGCCTTGTCGCCGTGCCGCAGCACATACGTCAATTCCTCGTTGCGGGTGCGCTTCTCGATTTCCTCGAGCAGGTCGACCGTCGGCGCGGTGATCTCGAAGTCGTAGGTCAGCAGATGCGTGAGGGTGCTGCCGAAACCGGCGGGCACGACGGAACCGTCGAGGCGCAACCGGTCGAGCAGCGCCCGCACGAGCGCGGGGTCGTTGAGGGGGACGACGTTCAGCGCGTCGCCGGCCTCGTACTCGATGCCCGACTCGCCGAGCGCGAACTCGTAGTGCCGGATCTCCTTTGCCGAACCCGCACCCGACAGCACCCGGTTGGTCGTGAGCGTCGCGGGGTAGGGGTTCTTGCGGGTCCACTGCGACTTCGGACGTGCCGGTGCCGTCGGTGCGGGTGCGGCGGGCGCACCCGGCCCCACGATTCCCTCGACCGCCGCGACGAGCGGCATCGTCTCGCTGATCCACGCGGCGGCGGCATCCTCGAAATCGACGTCGCAGTCGACGCGCGGGACGATGCGCTGCGCTCCGAGTTGTTCGAGACGGGTGTCGAGCAGTTTGCCCGCCTGGCAGAAGCCGTCGTAACCGGTGTCGCCGAGCGCGAGGACCGCGAAGTGCATGCGCTCGAGCCGCGGGGCCGACTCCGCGGACAGAGCGTCCCAGAACAACTCCGCGTTGTCGGGCATCTCGCCTTCGCCGTACGTGGAGGTGACGATCAGGACGTGCCCGGCCGAGGCGAACCGGTCGAGATCCATATCGTCGAGTGCACACACCACCGGAGCGAACCCGTGCGTGCGCGCCGCGGCGGCCGCGTCCTCGGCCACCGCTTCGGCATTGCCCGTCTGCGAGCCGTAGAGCACATGCAGCACGGGCGCCGCACCGGCGGTTCCGGCATCGTCGGCGGGACCGCCGGAGAACAGCCGGGTCTGCATACCGGCGAGGAAGCCGGCGAGCCACGACCGCTGGTCGTCGGTGAAGGGCGCATCGAGTGGGATGAAAGGAGTTGTCACGCGGGGACTCCCATCGTGGAGGCGAGGACGTTCGGCACGGCGTTGCGGGCGAACAGTTCTTCGTAACCGGGCAAACGACCGATCGCGTCCAGATTCTTGCGGCTCTGCAGGAGAATCCAGCCGTATGTTCCGGGGGCGTCGACCGAACGGACATTGCGCAGTGCGAGCGCCTGCTTGTAGTCGCCGAGTCGCTTGTCGGCGACCAGCACCGCCAGTTGCTCATCGGAGTGATCGGCGATCGCGGCGAGTGCGTACCGTTCGAGCTTCGCGACGAGGAAGAAATCTTCGGTCAGCAGCAGATTGCGCGCAGCCTTCTGCACCGCCGGATCCGAGACGTCCGACGCGCCCGGAACCTTCTGCAACGCCATCTCCTGCGCGGCGGCGAGCACCGTGTAGTTGTTCAGCAGCGCATACATCGTTTCGGTATCGGTGCCCGACGGGGTCAGTCCACCGGCGACGGGCGCACCCGAGCGGTAGCTCTCCTTGAACTTGCGAACCTGGTGGGCCACCAGCGCGGACGCAACCTCGGAGGCGAGTTCCCTGCGCGACGCGGCGGCCAGGATCTCGTCGGCGTCCTGGTACTGCAGCAGTGCGCGCGGCATCCCGTAGGCGAAGTGGTGTTGCTCGGTCTGCCAGTTGTCCAGCAGGAACCGCGCTTTCACAGATCCGGTCGACTCGACGTGCAGGTGCAGCAGCCGAAGCACCGCGGCGCTGTGCAGCGCGGCCTGCGGATCGTCTCCGGTGATGGACCCGAGCAGGATCGAGTCGGCGCTGGCCTTGGCGGGCAGCAGTCCGTCCGGGTCGTACTGGTAGACGAAACCGCCGGACATGCCGTTGCCGAGTCCCTTGCCGAATCCGCCGAGGTTGAGTACCGCACCGTTGGTCATGTACTCGCAGGCGAAATCGCCGACACCCTCGACCACGGCCGTCGCGCCGGAATTGCGGACTGCGAAACGGTCACCGGCCTCGCCTTCGACGAGCAACCGGCCACCCGTGGCCCCGAACAGGGCGAAATTGCCGATGAGTACGTTGCCGCCGCGCTCGTCGCAGCCGCCGCCGGGGGAGCGCAGGACGATCTGCCCGCCGCACTGGCCCTTGCCGACACCGTCGTTCGCGGTGCCGATGTGCTCGAGGTGCATACCGTCGTTGCAGAACGCGCCGTACGACAAGCCCGCCGATCCGGTGGTGGTCACGGTGACGGTGCCGTCACGCAACCACCCGCGTCCGCGCTCGTCGCGCAGCACGGACGGAAGGTCGTCGAGATCGTCGTGGTTGAGCATCCGCTCGATGTCGATCGCCAACTGCGCGCCGACGCTCTTGTTGTTGTTCGTCAGGCGGACCCCGTCGCCGAGAGTCACGGTGCTCTCGCGTGCCTCGATCAGGGCCTCCCGCAGCCGGACCAGCCACGCGTCGTCGAGCGAGTAGTCCTTCTCCAGGTAGACGGGGTTGTCGACGCGTACCTCGGGCAGGACCGTGAGCATCGCGCGCAGGTCGAGCTGCCCGATGCTCGAGGGGTGATCGAGCAGGTGCAGCAGGTCGGCGCGGCCGCGGGCATCGCGCAGCGAGCGCAGGCCCAGCCGGGCGAGCACTTCCCGCGTTTCGTGGGCGATGTTGAGCAGGTACTGCGCCATCGCGCGCGGGTCGCCGTCGAAGACCTCGGGATTGGTGGTCAGTCCGGCGGGGCACTTGACGTTGCAGTTCTTCGCCATGACGCAGCCGAGCATCATCAGTGCGGTGGTGCCGAACTCGAAGCTGTCGGCTCCCAGCATCGCGGAGACGATGACGTCGGATGCCGTCTGGTGCGCACCCGAACACCGGAGCACGACCTTGTCCCGGAGTCCGTTCGCGGTCAGGGCCTGATGAACTTCGGCCACGCCGATCTCGGCGGACCGGCCCGCGTACTTCAGGGACGTCACCGAGGCGGCCCCGGTGCCGCCGGTGTTGCCCGCGACGTTGATGACATCGGCGCCGGCTTTGGCGACGCCGACGGCGATCGTGCCGATACCTTCCGAGGACACCAGCTTGACGACGACGCGCACCCGGGCGGCCTTGCAGTCGTGGATGAGCTGCGCGAGGTCCTCGATGGAGTACGTGTCGTGGTGTGGCGGAGGCGAGATCAGTTCGACACCCGGGGTCGCACCACGGGCGGCCGCGATCTCGACGGTGACCTTCTTCGCGGGAAGCTGTCCTCCTTCACCGGGTTTGGCACCCTGCGCGATCTTGATCTCGATCTCCTCGAGCATCGGATCGGCGAGGTACCCGGCCCAGACACCGAAGCGGCCCGAGGCGAACTGCTTGATGCGGGAACCGCGAATCGTGCCGTAGCGCGAGATATGTTCGCCCCCTTCGCCGCAGTTCGACATGCCACCGACCATGTTGGTTCCGTGCGCGACAGCTTCGTGCGCGTTGGAGTTCAAGGCGCCGTGGCTCATCGCACCCGAGGCGAGGGCGCGGGTGATCTCGTGTGCGGGCTGCACCTGGTCGAGACGCACCGCCGCCGGAGCCTGACGGACCAGACTCAGGTAGTCGGCGGCGTCACCGACCGCGTGCACGGTGAGAGTGTCGCCGTAGCAGCGGTGCGAGACGATGGCGTCGCCGAACCGCGCGACGAGAGACCGGCCGAGCGCTGCGGGCCGGGTGTGGTCGTCGGCGAGCGGTCCGGTCAGCCGGAGCACGAACTCGTTCTCGCCCACGCGGGCCGCGGCCAGGCCGCGCACGCGCATCGAGTTGTTGCCGTACCGCGAGAACCGCCCCATCTCTTTGTGGAAGTCGTCGGTGGTGACCGCGTAGGTGATGTCGGACGGCAGGGCGAGGACATCGCGCAACGCGGCGGGGCGGCGGGAGCGCTCCTCCGCCATGGTCCGCGCGAATGCCCGGTAGCCGGGGGTGATCTCGAAGGAGTCGATTTCGGCGTCGGTCAGTGCCCGGAAACCGCCGTAGCGGTACGCCTCGTCGTCGAGACCGTGTGCGTCGGAGAGGCGGTGCAGCGGCAACAGGCGCAGCGAGTCCGTCAGGTCCGGCTCGGCCTCGCGCACGGCGGGCACGGCGAGGGGTTCTTCGGTCATGTCGACGAATCCGCGCACGGCGGTGGTGCCGAACGAGTGTCCCGCCCCTTCGGCGCGTTCCTTGAACAGGCCGAGCAGGGGGACGTCCGCCTCGGACTCGACGGCCGCTGCGCGTCGATGCCAGTCGGCTACGGCTTGGGCGACGGTGGTGAACCCGACGCCTCCCACCGGGGTGGCCACGTTCGGGAACCAGCGGCGGAGCACCTCGTCGTCGGTGTCGAGGTAACTGGGCTCGAAGAACTCACCCCCGATGTACGACTCGACGGTGCACAGCCCGACCCTGCCCATCGTCTTCATCAGCGACTTCTCCGCGGCCTTGCGGAACTTCAGGAACGCGAGGTCGGCTTCGTCGCCGTACTTCTCCTCCGCGCGCATCTGCACGGTGAGCGGGTACACCGCCGCAGCGCCGAAACCGAGGGTCGCGGCGATGTGGTGCGAGGAGCACAGCTGACCGGACTCGACGATCACCGACACGCGCAGGCGCACGCCGTCGTCGATGAGTCGTTGGTTGACCGCGGCGATCGCGAGAATCATCGGCAGCGCGGCGCGGTCGGTGGCGACGTGCCGGTCGGTGAGGACTGCGATGCCGCCGGACTCCCGCGCGAAATCGGCGATGCGGTCGGCAACCCCGTCGATCGCGGCGGCGAGTTGAGCGGCGTTGGCCTTCGTGTCGTCGAAAACCGGGGTGTAGAGCATCTCGAAGCGCCGCACCGGGGTGTCGGTCTGCTCCCGGATCCGAAGCATCTCGAGGTGGGTCAGGATCGGGGTGGGCACCACGATCTGGGTCGCGGTCGACGACGGTGCGCCGCTGCCGGGGCGTGCCCCCAGCGCGACGCGCAGGGTCATGCCGTCGGCCTCACGCAGGGAATCGAGCGACGGGTTCGTCACCTGGGCGAAGCGCTGCGAGAAGTATTTGGCGACACCGCCTTCCTGATCGGACAGGGCGTTGATGGCGTTGCCGTACCCCATTGCGGAGATCCGTTCCTGACCCGATGCGAGCATCGGGTCGAGCATGAAACGGAACGACTCCTGGTTGAGTGCGTACGAGACGTACCGCTGGTGCCGCCCGAGATCGCCGTTGTAGCGCAACGGTGATCCCGCCTTTTCCGCGGGGACGGGCGGGAGCGCCTCGATCTCACGTCGTGCGGCATCCACCAGAATCGAGTAATCGCGCTCGGCCGCAAGTAGTTCGAGCGCTTCGACGGTGCCGTACGAGCGCCGGGTGCGATGGTCGAAGTACAGCATGCCGCCGGCCTCGATGCGTCCGCGGCGCAGTACCGTGCTCGGCGCGAAATCGAACTGGCCGGCCTCCGACGTGACGGCGAGGTAGTCGGCGGTCTCGACGGACCGCAACGGGCGCAGGCCGAGGCGGTCGAGACGTGCGCCGACCACGGTGCCGTTACCGAAGATCAGCGCCGCAGGACCGTCGTTCTTCTCCTCGTAGAGGGAAAAGAACTCGAGCATCGCACGTACCTGCGGGGACAACGTGGTGTCGTTCTCCCACGCCGGCGGCATCATCTGCACGACGGCGGTGACCAGGTCGAGACGGTCGAATGCGATCCGGGACGCGAGAGTCTGGTCGAAACGGCAACTGTCGGACTGGCCGGGAGGCCGGACGATGTCGCGGCCCATCGCCCGGGCGAGCGCACCCTCGAACAAACGATTCTTGCGGTCGGTGTTCAATTCACCGTTGTGCGCCATGAGCCGGAACGGCTGCGCCATCGTGGGGTGCGGGTCCGTGTTGGTGGAGAACCGCGTGTGGAAGAACAAGGTGTGCACCGAATGCCGCGGATCCGTCAGGTCCCGGAAATAGGGGATGACCTCATGGGAGTTCAAGCGTCCCTTGAGAACCTGGGTACGGCAACTGAGCGAGAGCGGATACAGCCCCGTGAGATCCGGATCGGGGTACGCGCGCGCCTCGACATCGAGGAGCACGTCGTGCAGGAGGCGGTCGAACTCGTCGGCCGACGCGCAGGTGCCGGGGCGGGTGAAGATCCACTGCCGGATCGGCAGTTGGTACCGGACCGCGGCGGCGCGCAGCACGCTGTCGTCGACCGGGACGTCGCGCACCGCGAGGACCGGGATTCCGGCGTGGGCGAGTGCCGCCGAGATCAGGCTCTCGGCAGCCGCCCGGGCCGCGTCCTCGGAGGGGAGAAAGAAGTTGCCGACGCCGAAATGATCTTGCTGCAGCGGTGTTCCGGCGATCGCGGAGAAGAATTCCACCGACAGGTCCACGTTGACGCCGGCCCCGTCGCCGACCCCCTCCGCGGACATGCCGCCCCGGTGCGGGACCACGCAGAGCGCCTCGTGCCCGCGAGTGAGGATGTCGTGGGTCCGCACACCGTCTTTGCGGGTGATGAAACCTACGCCGCAGCTGCTCTTGTCGAGACTGCTGTCGTACAGCCCGGTGTTGTCGGCGTTCGTCAACGGAATGCCCTCCTCGGCGGATCGAGTGCGACGTCGTCCGACAGTGAGGGACGCGAAGGGGGAGGCGAAGATTCGCACTGATCCGCGATCGCACAGAGCTCTGCCGGAGACGGTGATGAAAGGCAGACGACGTTGTCCGGATGTGCCGAGCGATGCGACGGTGGAGCGCGCGAGCAGCGAAACAAATTGTAGCCTACGTGTTAACGCCGTGTTCGGCGCCGTGCATCACACCCGCCGTGCATCACACCCGCCGCGCTCACCTCCGGATGTCCCGCCCGGCAGCGCGGGCACCGATCCCGTCGAACAGCCGGCCCACCGACGCGACTTCCTTCGATACGCTGCGCCGGAGAGACGCACGACACACACGGAGGCGCGCATGACCGACATTCTGGACCGCACGCAGATCTACATCGACGGACAGTGGGTGGCATCGGACGGGCCCGGGCGCATCGAGGTCCGCGACCCCGCAACGGAAGAGGTCATCGCCGAGGTGGCCGAAGGAACCGCCGGCGACGTCGATCGGGCCGTGGCCGCTGCCAGGGCGGCATTTCCCGCGTGGTCCTCCCTCAGCGGTGCGGCGCGCGGCGCCCACCTCGAGAAGATCTCCGCCCTCGCGAACGAGCGTGCCGCGGACCTGACCGCGACCGTCTCCCAGGACATGGGGATGCCGATGAGGCTCGCCGCCGCGGTCCAGGTGGGTATGCCACTGAAGAACATCGCGAGCTATGCGGCGCTGGCCGCGGACTACGAGTTCGACGACCGGCAGATCGGCAACGCACTCGTGGTGCGCGAACCGATCGGGGTCGTCGGCGCCATCACGCCGTGGAACTACCCGCTGCACCAGGTGGTCCTCAAGGTGTTCGCGGCACTCGCGGCCGGATGCACCGTGGTCCTCAAGCCGACCGAGGTGGCGCCGCTGGTGACCTACGCGCTCGCCGACATCGCGGACGAGGCCGGTCTGCCGCCCGGGGTCTTCAACGTGGTGAGCGGATACGGTCCGGTCGTCGGTGAGGCCATCGCGGCGCACCCGGACGTCGACATGGTGTCGTTCACCGGTTCGACCCGCGCCGGTAAGCGGGTCGCGGCGGTCGCGGCGGAGACGGTGAAGAAGGTCGCGCTCGAACTGGGCGGCAAATCCGCCAACATCATCCTCGACGACGCGGATCTCACCGCGGCCGTCGCCGACGGCGTGAGCAAGTGCTTCCTGAACTCCGGCCAGACCTGCACAGCCCTGACCCGCATGCTGGTCCCGGCCGAGCGAATGCCGGAAGTCGCCGCGCTCGCCGAGCAGGTGGCACGGAAATTCACCGTCGGACACCCGGGCGACGCCGCATCGAAGCTCGGCCCGCTCGTGAGTTCGACGCAGCAGGCGCGTGTGCGGGCGTACATCGACACGGGCGTCGCCGAAGGCGCAGAACTGGTGCTCGACGGCCGCGACACCGGGCTCGGCACCGGATATTTCGTCGGCCCCACGATCTTTTCCGGAGTCACCGAAGAGATGACGATCGCCCGCGAGGAGATCTTCGGGCCCGTGCTGTCCATCATGGGCTACCGCGATGAGGACGACGCCGTGCGTATCGCGAACACCAGCGAGTACGGCCTGTCCGGAGGCGTGTGGTCCGCCGACCCGCAGCGTGCCGAGGCGGTAGCGCGCCGGATTCGGACCGGCCAGGTCTACATCAACGGGGGAGCGTTCAACACCGACGCCCCGTTCGGCGGCTACAAGCAGTCCGGCATCGGCCGGGAGGGCGGCGTGTTCGGTCTCGAAGAGTTCCTCGAGATCAAGACAATCCTGCGTTGATGCAGCCCGGTCTACCGCGCAGATGACGGCTCCCGGCACGACGCAGCCCCCGCACCGTGGGTGCGGGGGCTGGAAGTGGCGTGACGGGTCTCAGCGTCGGCGCGTGCGCCCGAGGCGCAGCAGCGTCATCGCGAGCGTGTTGCCGTCGGCGCCGAGTTCGTGGAATCGGTCGAGAACCGCCATCTCCTCGGCCTGCGCCTCGCGGGTCGCGCCGGACTTCTTCGCGACAGCACCGATGCGTTGTGCCAGCTCGGCGCGTCGCTTGATGACGTCGAGAATCTGGGCGTCGAGCTCCTGAACCTGTTCGAACAACGTCCCCAGTTCAGCTTCGGTCGTCGACGCTGCGCCCTGGGTGCCGATGCCAGGCGAATCAAGCTGGACAGTCATGCAGACTCCTCCGGTCTCGTCTGAATCGTCAGAGATAATGTCGTGTTCCTCGCCGGAGGTGTTACTCGGCCATACCAAAAAATCTCCGGAACCCGTATTCGCCCCTGTTCCGACCCCCTGAAAACGCCGTGTGAACTGGCGTAACACTACAACTGACCAGTAAGTATGGTAATCGTCACATTCTCGCCTGCCAACCGAATTGCCGACCGCGAGACCCTTCGCCGTCCGTGGCTCCCCGGATCACCGACCCGCGGCGGCGCCTACCCGTTCAGGTAGCGTCGGGCTCCGACCGGCGCGGGCCGGGGGCGTCGGGGCTCCTGGCAGACCCGGAGGGGAGACCGATGCGACGAACATACGTTCGGCGGGGTGAAGACGGAGAGGCCGACAGCATTCGGACGGCTCCGGAACGCCCCCCCGAATGGCCGACGCAGAAATGGAACGTGCCGGCGACCGTGGCGACGGGAGCCGCTGCACTGACGGGGCTCGGTGCGCTGTGGGGAGGGTTGCGAGCTGCGGAGTCCGGCGCCGGAGGCGAGTCGCGATTCTTCGTGATTCTCGCGGTGCTCATGCTTCTCACCGCGTTGTTCGGAGCGGTGTACTGGTGGCCGGAGCGACGCGAGCCGAAAGTGCGGTACACGGAGACCTCCGGTCGCGGAACCACCGAGGTGCAGGCCCGCACGGCCGTATTCCTGCTGCTGGTCGCCATGGTCGGATGCGCGGCGGCACTGTCGCTCGGTGCCGCGGTCGAAGTGCTCGTCACCAACGGTGGTGTACCGCTGGTCAGCGTCGTGCTGGCAACGCTCGGGTCGGTCTGCGTCGTGTTCCTCGGAGAAGTGGCACTCGGCAGGATCCGCGCCGGAGCGCTGACACTCGGCCCCGACGGGATCAGGCACCGCGGCTGGTTCGTGGAGTCGTATCTGCCCTGGGTGTCGGTGGCGCGCCTCCGCGCCGTTCATCACGGTTATCCCGAAATGTGGGTGGAGGGCACCGAGACCGCCGCGTGGGCGCGTCGCCGGACGAGCAAGATCTTCCGCCTGGAATCGATTCCCGCCTCCCCGCGGATCGTGGTCGACTCCCGGCGCTTCGATATCGACGCCTCGCTCCTGTATCGCGTTCTCGAGCTCTACGTGGGGCGCCCGGACATGCGTGCCGAACTCGGTACCCCGGATGCGGCGACCCGCGTACGCAGCGGCGACCTCGCTGCTCCGGAGAAGAAGGACGGTAGCGATGGCGGGCACAGGCACCCGGTGTCGTAATATCCGTCACGGATTTCCCTCGTGCGACCAGGCCACATCGGATTGCGGTTCGGAGCGTCGGCGTCGCGGACAACGGTGTTCGATCAGATAGGACGAGAACATGAGTACTCCGGAACCGATCGTCATCATCGACGGCGCACGTACGCCGATCGGTAGCTTCGGTGGCGCCTTCAAGGATGTGCCCGCCCACGAACTCGGCGCCACGGCTGTGCGCGAGGCTCTGAAGCGTGCCGGGGTGGCACCGGAGGACGTCGACGAAGTCATCATGGGATGCATCGGCCAGGTCGGGGCGGACGCCTACAACGCGCGCCGCGTCACCCTCGCCGCGGGACTGCCGGTCGAGACACCGGCCCTGACGGTCAACCGCTTGTGCGGCTCCGGGCTGCAGGCGGTGTGGTCTGCGGCGCAGGAGATCCGCTGGGGCAGCGCCGACATCGCCGTGGCGGGTGGCGACGAGAGCATGTCGCGCATGCCGTTCTACGACTTCGGTGCGCGCAACGGCTACAAGCTCGGCAATCGTGAGCTCGTCGACGGCACCGTCGGCATGCTCACTGACCCGTTCAGCAACCTCCACATGGGCGTCACCGCGGAGAACGTCGCCCGCGAATACGGCGTCGACCGCGACCAGCAGGACGCCTTCGCCGTCGAATCGCAGCGCCGTGCCGCGACCGATGCCGCCAAGGCCGTGTTCGCCGAAGAAATCACCCCGGTGGAGATCGGTGGGCGCAAGCCCGTCACCGTCACCGAGGACGAGCATCCCAAGCCCGGCACCACCGTCGAAACACTCGGGAAGCTGCGCGCCGCCTTCACGAAGGACGGCACGGTGACCGCCGGTAACGCGTCGGGCATCAACGACGGTGCCGCCGCGCTCGTGCTCGCACGTGAGTCGGCCGCCCGCGAGCGCGGACTCGAAGGCTCCGTGGTTCTCGAGGCCGTCACCACCGCCGCGATGGACCCGCAGCTCATGGGCTACGCGCCGACCTTCGCCCTGCGCAAGCTGTTCGAGCAGACCGGCACGTCGCCGGCCGACATCGGCACCGTCGAACTCAACGAGGCGTTCGCGTCGCAGGCGATCGCCGTGATGCGCGACGCCAAGCTCGATCCGGAGAAGACGAACCCGTACGGTGGCGCGATCGCCCTCGGTCACCCGGTGGGGGCAACCGGCGCCATCCTCACCCTGCGCGTCGCGAAGGACCTCGTTCGCCGCGACCTCGAGCTGGGCATCGTCACCATGTGCATCGGTGGCGGGCAGGCTCTCGCGGCTCTGCTGCGCCGTGTGAACTGACGAGCGCGTGAACTGACGACACTGCTAGACAGTGGGACCGGGGCCGGGCGACGAGATCGCCCGGCCCCGGCCCGTGTCACGGCCGGGAAGAGCTCCGGGTCACGGCAGTGACGGACGCACGTGGCGCGTGCGACCGTCCCAGTGCACCCGCGTGGTGACCGCAGACCCGTCCTGGAGACGGCGTACTTCGTAGATGTCGAGTGCCGGCACCCCCGGGACGCAGCCCCACAGGGCATGGCCGGTCATCACGAAGTCGATGTCCTGCCGTACGAGCAGCCCCATGAGCTCGCCGATGGTCGGCTCGTCGATCTTCGCGAACGCATCGTCGAGCAGAACGAGGCGCAGCGCCAGATCGGTATCGGGCAGTCCGGACAGGTAGCCGTCCGCGGCGGCGAACAGCGACACGTACGACACGAACCGGGTCTCGCCCTGGGAAATCTTGGCGCGCGTGGAGATCCTGCGTTCCTGATCGGGTTCGGGACCCAGGATCGTCACCTCGACCGTGTGCCACTGGCGGTAATCCAGCGCCTGCGACAGGTGCGTGGCGTATCCGGCCGACGGATCGGTGGCATGTGACGCTTCCACCCGGCGACGCAGCAGCTCGAGGAGTTCCTCGCTGTCACCCGGTGACCGCTCCCCGGTGAGCAGACGGGTCACCAGAGCCGCGTCCGCATCCTCGCGCACCGGGCGCCACGCGATGCGCACCCCGATCCCGTGGGTGGTGCGGCTGTCGGCCAGGCTGGTGTTCATCGCAGCGACAAGCTGTTCGGCCTGGGTGATCCTGCGGCGCAGTTCGTCGGCGACCCCGCCCAGCACGAAGCCGGTGAACACGTCGCGTTCACGCTGGGACAGTGCACGACTCTCGTCCTCGACGCGCTTGGTGAGCTCGGCCAGCACGCCGGTGGGTGTGGTGTCGTCGCCGACGCCGCCGATGTTCACCACATGCGCGGACTCGGTGACGGTGTGCCGGACCTCGAGACGATCGGAGATGTCGCGATCGAACCGCTGCAGCGCGGCGAGCATCCGGTTGTCGCCCGTCCCGGTGCTCGCGGGCAGCACGCTCAGCAGTGCCTGTGCAGCGGTGCGCACGTGGTCGGGGTCGTCGAGGTGCGCGAGCGGCTCCGCCTGAATGTCGGCGGCTGCGGCGATTTCGGGGAGTTGCATCTGTGCCGACAGCCGGCCGGCCGCGGCGGCGAGTTCGTCGCGGTCGCGCCGGAGCCGCTCCCGCACGGCGGCGCACTGCTGAAGGACCTCCGCGACGGCCTTCCCGAGGTGCTCACGATGGGTCACGGTCCGTCGGCACTGTTCTTCGGTGCGCGCGCGTTCCGCGTCCGAATCGCGCAGCTCGCGAGCGAGATCGGCGGCATCGACGTCGAGTGCCTCCACCTGTGCGGCCACGACGGCTGCCTTGCCGTGCCACTCGTGCCAGCACGACTCGGCGTTCTCCTCTGCCTCGGCACGCACGTCGGACGCGGACGCGAAACGGTCGGTGGCCGCGGCGAGTCTGTCCCGTGCGGCAAGCACGTCACCGACATCTCGCGACAGATCCAGGCAGGTTCTCTCTGCGACCGCACAGGTCGAGACCACCGCTTCGAGGTCTGCCACGTCCCGCGGCAAGGAAAAATGGGTGCAGGTGGCTCGGTGGGTGTCGAGATCGGTGGACCATTGGGTCCGCAGTGTCGCGGCGTGCTTTCTGAGTTCGGCCGCGGCGGCGGCGCTGACCTGCGCGCGGCCGTCGGCCTCTCGGTACCGGTGCAGCGCTTCCTCCAGGGCTCCGGTCGTGGGAGCCGACGACGCATGAGCATGCACCAGGGCCCGGCTCGTGGCCGGATCGCCGCGCTCGGCGGTCCGGCGCTCGGCGGCGAGGTCGAGTGCCGCGAGGTCCGCGGTGATTTCGTCGAGCCGGATGCGCCGGAGGGCGGTGGCGGCGTCGCGGGCACCCGCGCCGATATAGCGCGCGGACTCGGCGGTGTGCCGGCCGCGCAGAACCCCGTTGTGCCATCGTCCGTCCCGCGACACCGACGCGACCGCAGCGGCGTCTTCGAACCCGATCGCGGACAGGACGGCCGTGATCGCGGTGAGCGGTACGTCCGTCTCCGGGGCGGGTACGAGCACCGTCGACAACGGTTGCCGCGGCGGTTCGCCGCGAGGCGAGACGAGGACCTGGCCGGTGTGCGCCCGGAGCCTGCCCTCGCCGTCCACGGTCGCGGTGAGGAAACCGGCGGCGAGCAGCGCCGCTTCGATGCCGATGCGGTCGTCTTCACCGAGGGTGTCGGCGAAGTCGACTGCCTGCCACAGCGGTACACCGTTGCTCGGCGACTGCCACGGCGCCCCCACAGGAGTCCCGTCGTCGGCGTCGAGTGCGTCGCGTTCCTCCGCCAGTGCCCGGCGCCGGGCGTCGTCGGTGCGGTCCTGCGGCGGCGCGACAGCGGTCTCGTCCAGCGCGTGGACGGCTGCCTCGGCCGCGGACGCCGGCAGGGCGCCGAGTTCCGACAGGATCGGGTCGGCGTCTGTATCGATTTCGGTGTCGGTGTCGGTGATGGACTCGAGATACGCCGACAAGCGACGCATCAACCCGACGGCGTCGAGATCCGGCAGGAGCGCGGACGTCGAGTCCGAGGTGAGCCACTCGCGCCAGCCGTGCCGCAGCGACAGTGCCGCGTCGTCGAGCCGGGCGGCGGCCTCGAACCGCTGAGCGGAGTCGCGTTCGGCTTCCCGGGCGGCGCGCTCGGCGGCTGCCTCCGCTTCGCGTACTCCGCGCCCCCATAGGTCGAGTCGCCGGGCCTCTCCGAGTCGCCGGGACGCCTGCTCGCGGCGACGCCGGGCCGCCGCGGCCGCGTATTCGGCTGCGGCCCTGGCCTCCTCGCATTGTTCGGGGACGAGCGTCGCCCGCGCGATCGTCGGTCGCGGCGCCGACTCGGGGGGTGCGTCGCGGTCGGTGCGCACCGGGTGCAAGGCCGGTACTTCCCGGTCGATGTCCAGGCGGACGTCGGCGGGAAGTGCGCCGTGCGGGACGGTGGCGGCGGTGAGTTCGCGTTTCGCCAGCGCGAGGCGTTCGGTTGTCCGGTCGACCGCCGCGGACAACTCGTCCAGGAGTTCGCCGGCACGGTCTGCTTCGAGGCGCTCGTGGGTGCGCGCTCGCGTCGCCGCGGCGATCGCCTGATCCGCGGCGAGCCCGAGAGCGTCGACCGCGAGCTGACGTTGGGCAAGGTCGTCTGCGGTGCGGAACAGTTCGTGGGTCTCGAGTCCCCGCATCGCGCGCTCGAGTTCGGAGAGCTGATCGCGGCGCTCGCGCAGTCGTGTCTCGGCGGCGGCAGCCTGCGTATCGAGATCGGTGGCGTCGGCTTCCGCTGCTGCCAGTTCGCGCCGGGTGTCGGATACGCGGTCGGCCGCGGCGACCGCAGCGTCGGCGCTCGCGCGAAGCAGGTCGGCGGCGTAGCGCCGATACACCGCGTGGAACTGGCGCACGCGCGTCAGCGATGCCTCGAGCTGAGCCTGCGCTCGACGGCTCTCCCCGAGCAGATCGAGCTGACTTCCCGCTTCCACCAGCATGTTGTCGGCGAGCGGGGGAAGCGCATCGGAAAGGATCTGCGGCAGCCGGCCTTCGTCGATCCGGTTGCCCACATCGGGCGACCGCAATGTGTGGAGCAATTGCAGCAGCCCGGTGTACCGGTCGCGACCACCTTCGCCTCGGAGCCCGAAGACCAGGTCACGGACCGTGTCACGATGCCGGTCGGGTTCGCGGGTGAGCTTGTCCGCGCCGATTCGGGCGGCGAGATCGTCACGCGAGAGCGGAGCACGGAACTCGTCGACGAGCACGAGGTCGTGCCCGATCCGAAGCTCGGTGGTGAAGAAGTGCACCTCGCTGCGGTGCGCCGTGGCGCTGTACCGGATGTGCGCACCGATGGTGAGGTGACCGTTGGGGCGTGCCAACTCGATCCACAGATAACCGATCCGGTTGGTCTGTCCGGCAGCGCCGGTGCGCATCAGTTCGTCGAGGTCGACCTTGGCGGCGCCGGTCGCATCCATGCGTTTGCGGTCGGCGTCGAGAAGAAACGGCAACAGCATCTCGAGGGCACGCGACTTGCCGGATCCGTTGGTGCCCCGCAGGATCATCCGGCCGCCGGGCAACGTGAACTCGGTGTCGAGGTAGTGCCACACGTTGACGATTCCTGCTCGCGACAGTCGCCAGCGATGGGGATGGCGTACCGGAACGCTGTCGTCGTGGAGCAGAGCGTCGGAGGAGTGGGTCATGTGGCAGATCTTTCGGCGGCGGTGGGGCGGTAACGGGCGGCGGGGGCGGCCAGCATCAGTCCGTCCTCCGAGGGTCGGGCGAGGCCCAGTCGCGTCAGCAGCGACGTCACGTCGCGTCGGAGCAGCGGAACATCACGGACGTAGTCACGGCGCCACGTTCGTGCATGCGCCGCCACGAACTCACCCAGCAGGGCATCGAGGGCAGCCGTGTCGACGTGCAGGTCCGCACCCGGTTCGGTGTCGTAGCGGTCGGTGAGTTCGGAGACGAGCAGCAGCGCCGCCTGCTCGACCGTTCCCGCTCCTGGAAAGGGCGCGTCGGTGAGTTCACCGTCGGGGTCGTAGGCCAGGGCGCCTTCGGTGCGCACCTCGAGCACCAGTCCGAAGTCCTCGTCGAGCCGCCGGTTGAGCTCGGCCCGGTCGCGGACGAGCACGTCGACCGCGTCTGCGTCCAGGTCACGGCGAGCGACGAACGGGTCTTCCACCAGGCGGCGGTACAACCGGCGCGCCGCCGGTTCCTGCGCGGGCGACGCGACGATCGCCGCCGGTCCGGTGGCCTTGTGCAGCGGACCGGACATCAGATGGGGGAGCAGCGCCCGGTCGACCGTGAGCGGAACGTCGCCAGGGAGATCGTCGACGGCAGTGCCCTCGCCGCCGGGTTCGGTGAGGACGCCCCACTCTTGGAGCGTCTGCAACGCCGACACCAGGTGCCGACGCTCCGACAGCGTGTCGCCGAGCGCGATTCCGTGTTCGTCCGCGTCGGCGCGGATCTGGTCGACGAGGTGCGAGACGAGCACGCGGTCGTCCGCGCCGGGCGCGAGCAGGGCAGCGCAGACCAGTGCGAGATACATGTAGGCGGTGGCCCCGAACTCGTCTCCGTTGCCGCGACGCACGGGCCGGCTCGGGGCCGAACCGTCGAGCGGTGCTTTCGTCAGCCGCGCGAACGAGGTGTCGACGACGAGTGTGTATCCCAGTTGCTCCGCGAACATCGACTTCAGAGCCGTGGCGTGTCGCCGTACCAGTTCGAAGGTGTCGGGGTCCTGCGCCGCGGTGAGGATCGGCTGCTGGAGCAGTACCCGGGCCGCATGCCGGCGACCGGTGGTGTCCTGGGCCACCGTGCCCGTCGTTGTGGTCACTCCGTACCTGTTCTCTGCGAGTCGGTGTCGGTCTGTGCACAGGTGCCGGTCGGTGCACGGCTGGCGGGCACCGAGGCTCGCAACGAGAGCGCGTGCACGGTGAGGTCACCGTCGGGGCAGTGCACCACCGTGTCGGGCCCCGGTTCGGCGGTGAGGGAGAGCCCGAGGTCGTGGTCGTCGACGCGTGCGGGGCTGTCCAGCGACCGCGAGCGGGCCAGCAGTTCCCCGAGCGCGTCGAGCAGCAGGGTACGGGCGAGGTCGGAGACATGCGCGCCGTTCAGGTCTCCCGCACCGCACAGTTCCTCGACGGCCGCGGCCCGCTCCTGCGACTCCTGGGTCGCGAGCGCGTCGGCACGTGTGCGATCGGGCGTCGGATCGGGGATGCGCGCCGTGCGTCCGCGGGGGGAACGGTCGCCGCGTTCGCGGAGCGACACCGGAACATGCACGGGATCGGCGTCCCACCACGACGTGCCCGGCCCGACCCGGGGGTCGGGTTCGTCGGGGCCGAGAAGAAGATGCCGGCTGGGGTAGGCGCCGAAGGTTGCCGCGAACAGGCGGTGCGCCTGCTCGTCGGAGGATTCGGCGAACCATCCGGCGAGCCGCAGCAGGTCGGCGCGGTGGGAGAAGCCCGGTGTGGCCGACGTGAGTCGCCGCGTGTGTACCAGCAGGCGGGTCAACGCGTGCGCTGCCGCGTCCCGCAACCGGCGCGGTCCCGAATCCTCGTCGTACCACCGGGCGAGTTCGTCCCAGTCGCTGCGGGTGCGCCCCGGCGACCGCACGACACCGGCCGGGTCGGGCAGGCCTGTGCCGGGCAACGCGGCGAGCACCAGGTCCAGCCGGGGTGCCAGATCGCGCAGCCGGGTGGCGACAAGCGGAGCGTACTGCGCGACATCCGAGGTGACGACGTCGAGATACTCGAGCAAGACGAGCTTGAATTCGGTGTAGTCGTCGTCGGACAGGTCCAGCCGGGCGAGGACCCCGCCGAGGTAGGTATAGAAATCGGCGACGCTCTCGGTGAACATCCGGTGGTGTGCGAACACGCCGGTGACGTGGCCTGCGAGCGCGTCGGGATCGGCGACGGAACCCGAGTCTCCGACCAGGGCGTCGATCAGGACGAGCGCGTCGGCGATGCGGCCGAGCGACTCGCGTGCCACCTCGCGCGCGCCGTCACGCGACGACAGCACCGCGGCGGCCTCCCGGTGCACCCGGGCTCCGGGAACGGTGGTGCGATAGCGGGCGCGGGCACGGACGTAGTCGGTGACGGCGCTTCCGCCGGTGTCGCGTCCGGACGCCGCGAGATTCCCCCAGTGGACGAGCCGGCGGCAGCGCGCCTCGACCACGTCGGCGTGCAGCGGGGTGCCCGTGGCGGCGAGGGCCGACGCGATGTCCGCGGCGGACAACTCGGCGAGAAGGAGACCGGAGAAGCAGTCCATCACCGCGGTGTAGTCGTCGGCTTCGTCGGCGACCAGATATCGGAACAGGTCTCGGCCGCCCCCATCACCCATCCGAACCTCCCTGCACGTGCGCCGTCACGGTAGGGACAGGCTAGCGGTGCGGACTGTCCCGGTAGCGGTCGCCCGGCGGCGCCTCGAGAAGCGTGACAACGGTCCAGGCCTGCTCGCACGCCGGTCGTGGACGGATCACAGGGACGGGTCGTACCGATTAGTGTCGCAGCACACCCCGCGCCTATAGTTGCCCTGTGCAACACGAGTGGCAGGCCGGGACGCCGGCCGAGACCGAAGTGGCGCAGGTCTACGACGAGTTCGTGCACCTCGTCCGCTTCCTGACAGCCGGAGAGCGCGCACACGACAGCGCGCTCAGTCTGGCTCAGCACTCCCTGCTCGGATTCATAGCCCGCCATCCGGGCTGCCGTGCCACCGAGATCTCGGAGACCTTCGGCGTCAACCGGTCCACCGTGTCCCGCCAGGTGCGCAACGCGGTCGAGGCGGGGTGGGTCGAGGCCACGGAAGGCTCGGTCAGGACGGGTAACCCCCTGCGCTTGACCGAACACGGCCGGGCGATCCTCGACGACACCGTGCTGCGCAGGCACGGCGAGATCCGGGCGGGTCTCGCCGGATGGGAAAAGGATGATCTCGACCGGTTCGTGCACCTTTTGCACCGCTTTCGAAGCGGCGTCGAGTGGGGCGCCACCCGGACTCCCGACCAGAACGATGGAGATATCAGTGCGTGAGTACTCGACCCCTGCCCAGTACACCATCGGTGAGGACGAGTCCGTGGTCCACACGGTCTTCGAACATGCGGAGAAGACCCCGCACCGAGTGATGTATTCGCGTCCGGTGGGCGACGAATGGATCGGTGTGACCGCAGGTCAGTTCGGGGAACAGGTCAGCGGCGTCGCCAAGGGCCTGATCGCCGCCGGCGTCCGCCCGGGTGACCGTGTGGCGCTGCTGTCCGCGACCCGGTACGAGTGGTCGCTGTTCGACTACGCGATCTGGGCGGCCGGTGCGGTGTCGGTGCCGATCTACGATTCGTCGTCGACCGAGCAGATCCGCTGGATCCTCGAGGACTCCGAGGCGTGTCTGGCCATCGTCGAGACCCCGCGTCACGAGGCACTGTTCGTCGGCATGCCCGAGACGCTGCGGCGTGTCGTGCAGATCGAGGCGGACGCGGTCAACACGCTGCTCGCCGAAGGTGCCGACGTCGACGATGCGGAACTGAAGGCGCGTCTGGCGGGTATCCGCTCGGCCGACCTCGCCTCGCTCGTCTACACCTCCGGCACCACGGGTCGCCCCAAGGGCTGCATGCTCACGCACGCCAACTTCCTGTCCGAGGTCCGCGCGATCCTCACCTCGTCGGTAGGCGCGGTCGCCAAGCCCGGAAACCGCGGCCTGACCTTCCTGCCGCTCGCCCATGTGCTCGCTCGCGCGGTCTCGCTCGCGTTGTTCGAGTCGGGCGCGGCGCAGGCCCACTGGGCGGACTTCTCGACCGTCTCGGGACAGTTCACCCGGTACTCGCCGAACATCATCCTCGGCGTTCCGCGGGTCTTCGAAAAGGTGCGCGACGGTGCCGCGGCCAAGGCGGCCGCCGGCGGCAAACTCAAGGGTGCCATCTTCGCGTTCGCCGAGCAGACCGCAGTGGAATACAGCGAGTCGCTCGACCACGGCGGCCCGACGTTCACCCTCAAGGCGAAGCACGCGCTGGCCGACAAGCTGGTCTTCTCGAAGCTGCGCGAGGCGATGGGTAACCAGTGCTGGTACGCCATTTCGGGTGGAGGGGCACTGAGCCCCAAGCTCGGCCACTTCTTCCGTGGCGTCGGCGTTCCGATCTACGAGGGTTACGGACTGACCGAGACCACCGCCGCACACAGCGTCAACACCCCGGGCGCCCAGAAGATCGGCACCGTCGGTCAGCCGATGGGCGGCAACAGCGCGCGCATCGCCGCCGACGGGGAGATCGAACTCCGCGGCAACGTCGTGTTCAACGGGTACTGGCGTAACGATGAGGCCACCGCCGAGGTGTTCGACGACGGCTGGTTCCGTTCCGGAGACCTCGGATCGATCGACGACGAGGGATACGTGTCGATCACGGGCCGCAAGAAGGACCTCATCATCACCGCCGGAGGCAAGAACGTCTCGCCCGGGCCGCTCGAGGACCGCATGCGGTCGCACACCATCATTTCGCAGGCGGTCGTGATCGGAGACGGACGGTCGTTCATCACCGCGCTCCTCACCGTCGACCCCGACGTCTTCGAGAACTGGAAGACCGAGAACGGCAAGCCGTCCACCGCGACGATCGCCGATCTCCGCCACGATCCGGCTCTCCGCGACGCTCTGCAGACGATCATCGACGACGCGAACACGATGGTGTCGCATTCGGAGTCGATCAAGAAGTTCGTCGTGCTCGAGCGGGATCTGACCGAGGAATCCGGCGAGCTGACGCCGACGCTGAAGATCAAGCGCAATGTCGTCACCGAGCGGTTCGCCGCCGATATCGAGGCGATGTACCGCAAGTAGTCTCCTGCCGTGGGGGCCCCCCCGCCCCGGGGGGGGGGGGGGGGCCGGCCAGACCCCGCCCGAGGGGGGGGGGGGGGTGGCGCGGCGGGGGGGGGCGGGCCCCGCGTGGCCCCCCGAAACACC